>CAYQLL010000120.1:0-3022 GCA_964418405.1 uncultured Christensenella sp.
TGAAAATACACTCACTTTGCTCGTGTGCTTTCAGACAAAACTTCCGATAATATAAGTTAAACACAAAATAGAAGGGGTTGTTAGCGGGGATATTGAAATTGATTTTTTATAATGCCGGGAAAAATCTTTTGCTTATCCTTTCATTACTGGCATATAGATTGAACAACAGCTTTCAAAATAAATCAGTATCGAACGACGAACAAAAAAGACACACCAAAATGTGTGCCTAGTTTTGGCTCCCCGTGTCTGGTTCGAACAGACGACCTACCGGTTAACAGCCGGTTGCTCTACCGCTGAGCTAACGAGGAATACGCTTTTTTTCAAAAGCATATTAATATTAGCAAATACAAAACTCTTTGTCAACTATTTTTTGAAAAATATTTTTTGCATTTTTAATGTTTTTATTTTTTATGTATGAAGTTTTGCAATTATAAATAAAATTATGCTAACATATACCTAAAATTTGTGTAATTTATTTGACAAATTGTGATAAATATATAACAATAAGATATAGATATAAAGGAGAAAAAATGGTTGGTGTAATTGCGTGTGCGGGAAAAAGTTCAAGGCTACTTCCCACAACAAAACAGATAAGTAAACAACTTTTGCCACTTTATGATAAACCACTTATATATTATCCACTTTCCATGCTTGTGGGTGTTGGAATAAAAGATATAGCAATAGTTATAAACAGCAAAAATTATGAATTGTATCAGTCGCTTTTGGGCGATGGTTCGCAGTGGGGGATAAACATTAAACTTATTATTGACGACGATATGAAAGGCACAATTGGTGCACTTTTGAAAACTTTAGACTTTATTCGCGGTCAAAAAGTTTGCTTCGTTTTGGGCGATAATTTCTTTTATGGGAAAGAGTTTGATAACGCTTTGCAAAATGCTGTCAATTTGTCCAGCGGGGCGTACTGTTTTGGATATCCAGTCAAAAACCCGAAAGCGTTTGGTGTCGCAAATGTGGATAAGAATGGGAATATTACCAAACTTGTCGAAAAACCAGAGCATCCAGAAAGCAATTTGTGTGTCACAGGCATATACACCTATGACGAAAAATGTTACGAGTATGCTCAACAAGTCACACCATCAAAAAGAGGAGAATTAGAAGTAACTGACCTAAATTTAATATACTTAAAAGAAAAACAACTAAAACTGTGCAAGGTCCCAAAACACAATTTTTGGTTAGATGCTGGTACAAGTGAGGGGTTATTTGAAGCAAGTAAATTTGTCCAACGGACAATAAAGAAAACCAAAAAACAAATTGGTTCGCTTGATGAAATTGCCTACAAAAAAGGATATATAACAAAAGAGCAATTGTATAAAAATTACAAGCAACTTGAAAAAACCGAGTACGGAAAATATCTTTACGAAAATTACTTAAAATAGGGAAAATATATGCAAATAATATGTTGACAAAATAAAGTAGTATGTGCTAATATATACAAGCACTTGGTGGTTGTAGCGTAGCTGGTCTAACGCGCAAGATTGTGGCTCTTGAGATCATGGGTTCAAATCCCATCAATCACCCCATAAAATATGCGAACTTTCGCATATTTTTTTATAATTTTTATTGAATGAATAGAAATATTGTGATATACTCAAAATGAAAAAGGTACAAAGTTATGATTAAAATTTTTGAAAAAATTAGGTATTGGCTTGTTGGCGAGAGAACGGTTACTGAAAAAGGCGAATTAATTGCAAAAGATAAAAAGTTGACAGACAATGAAAAGATGGGAAAATTGTTTGACTTATATTCCAAATATCTAAACAGCGCGAAACTCAAATATGATATTGAATATGCGATTGACGAACTTTATTATGAAGAAGCAGGGAAAAGTTATGATAATTATGTTGAAATTGAAAAGTCTGTTAGAAACAATATGTACTATGTTATTTGCACACAATTTGTAAAACAAGTATCAAATCTTGATATCGATAAATCTTTATGTACAAGTGACCAGAAAGAACTTTTGGAGATCATAGAAGGTATTGGTAGAGATGTTTATACACCAAAATTTAATTATGAAAAATTTTATACGGACAAAGAAGCGAATGAAAAGATTAGCGAACTTAACGCAAATATTATTGAAGTTATAAAAATATATGGGCAAAATTTTACTGAAAATCAAAGCAATGAATTGTGATAAAAACAAAAAGACTTTACGAAAATGAAGTGAACCCCAATTTTGCACCGCAAAATTGGGGTTCACTTCGAAACTAAAAGTCTTTTTCATACAAGTCCTTGACATTTTTTATTGTGTGAAATATTATAAACCTAGGAGGAAAAATGGATATAAGATTAGATACAAATGAAGGAAAATTTAAGTTCAGAGTTTGTGGAATACTAAAGCACAACAATAAGTATTTGGCAGTAAAAATTAATGGTAATCAATTTTACTGCTTACCGGGTGGACACGTTGAACTTGATGAAGACACAGCTATGGCGGTAAAAAGAGAAATGCAAGAAGAACTTGGCTATAATGTTGATGTTGAAAAACTTATTGCAATAAATCAAAACTTTTTCAAAACAAGTGAAGGTAAACCATTCCACGAAATTGGCTTTTATTACATAGTCAAGGCGCAAAACGAGCAAGATGTCAATTCAAATGACTACACAAGGGAAGAACTTGATAAAGGTAAAATTCAACACCTTGAGTTCAAATGGCTAACGCTTAACGAACTAAGACAGGCAAATTTTATGCCACACTTCGTTGCCGACGCGATTGAAAACAAAGATGTTTTAATAAACATCACAAGAGATTAAAATTATTTGACAAAACACAAAAAATGGAATATACTGCCATTGTCCAATAAGCAAAGTGGCGATTTGCTTGGAAGTGAAAAATACACTCGTTTTGCTTTACGAAAAAAGCATAAAAGCGGACTAATAGATTAGTCAATTAGGGTGGAACCGCGGTGATATAGACCATCGTCCCTATGCAATTTTTTGCATAGGTTTTTTGTTTTTTATAATTAGATATTTTTGTTAAAAAATCAAAAATTAACAAAAA
>CAYQLL010000121.1:0-422 GCA_964418405.1 uncultured Christensenella sp.
AAAAAGCAGGGTCCCAAAAGCAGGGTCCCAAAAGCAGGGTCCCAAAAGCAGGGTCCCAAAAGCACTTAAGTAGAACTTTATCAAAAAAATTGGTCAACCCTAGCGGTTGGTTTTTTCTTATTATTCCAAACTCCGAGATTATTCCCTGGTTGACGCGTTGGGGCTAAGTCAGAATGACATAAGGTGGGCTTCGAAGTCACCGCCCGCGTGTCATACCGAGTGCCAACAGCACGAGTGTATCCCCTAATGCAAACATACTATGTTCGTACGATGTCATTCTGGACCTATCTTCGAAGCCCATCTTTGAAGGATTTCATAAATTGTCAAAATAAAAAAAGTAATAGAAAAAAGGAGAAAATAAAAATGAAAAAAGGAAAATTAATTTTATCACTTAGCTTGATGTGCCTATCTATTGCCGTCCT
>CAYQLL010000121.1:432-3010 GCA_964418405.1 uncultured Christensenella sp.
CGTGTTTGCTGCCGCAAGTGTGTCATATTCAATCTCCGGCACAATCTCCTACACCGTCACCGATGCATTTGTCACGGTTAGCACAAAAGTGTACAGAGGTACAAACCAGTATGCAACCGACGACGCTTTGTCAACTTTGGCAACCGCACTTGCCGGAAAAACGAAAACTTTAAGTGGTGCAAACTTCACCGAAGACAACACATATTCAATAAGTGACTACAATTCCACAAGCGGACAAAATTTTGCACAGACAATCGACTTGACCCTTTCTTCAACAAATAAAAGTTACCTAGTAGAAATGACAATCACGAACCTAAGTCCAAGTGTCAATGTTTGGGCAATGGCTAATTGGGAGTTGAAAACTGGCTCAAATATAACCCAAGGCAACAACGAAGCTCAAGCGGAGATTGATAGCTCTAATTCAAAAAAAATATATTTTATAGTAAGTATAAAGGACCTTACAGAAAGTGTATCTAGTGCAGAGTATAAAATGGGACTAAATATTGGCATAGGTGTTCTTGAAGGTACAACTAATGTTAATGGCGAAGCGATAAAATATAATTATGGTAGTACATGGGCGGAGTTTGTTGCAAATAGCACAGATTCTGTATATACTCTTGACACTGTGGACGGTGAGAGTTGCGTGCTTAGAGATAACTCGGTGTTAAAACTTGATGGTGTTAATGTAAAATCGACAGATGTAATAAAATTGAACAAAAGTTATATTGAAGATGGTTACATAGAAGTGTTTTTTGGAGTGATTAAAAAGTTGGGTAATTTGGACTTTTGGACTACAATTGTAGAGTATAAAGTAGAACAGAGTATATTTACGAAAGCGAAAACTATGAAAGAACTGGCAAAGGAGAGAAGTGATTTGTTGACTGTAACGGTGGATAGTGGTGATGATTACGTCTGTTACTATAAAGGAAATAAGATTTATTTTGTGGAGAGTTTAGATGAGAATTTAGTGATTGAAAGGGCGTCTTGGTCGACGGGTTATGAGGAGTTTGCTGATGGGTACGTGATGTATGGGTATTGGTCAAATGAATAGAAACATTGTTTTAGAGCGAAAAAGGATGGATATATAAGGGATTTGAACGGCTGGGAGGTGTTGGAAAGGAAGAGTTGGTTGACACGATTTTTGTGTAATCTTGATATTGCTGTTAAACATTTTTGAGCTGTTTAGATAGAGTTAAATTGATATTTGCTTTTTGAATGATAAAAGAAATAATTAAAATGAAATTGGGATGCGATAGGATTTTTTCCGAAATTTTAGAAATAATCTTAAAATCTCTGGTGTTAGATGGTTTGTAATTAAACTAAAGGCGATTACTTTTGTTTTTGAAAAAATCAAAAGTAACGTTTTTTTCTTGAATAATGTTGTGGGATGTGTGATTTTTTTAGTATTTTCACACAAATTTTAATTTTTTAGCATATTTATTTTAGTATAATTTTTTGACTTTTTACGGTTGTTGGTTTAAATTATTGATTAATAAAATCACAAAAATTTTTACGAAAAATGTTGAAATTTGCTAAGAAATGTGGTATTATGCCCGCTATGTAATTAAATTAAAAGGAGAAAATATGGACAAATTATTGTTTATTGGTTTATTTATTTTGTGTCAACTTATCAATGTTATTTTATCAACAATTAAAAGTGTTGTCACAATCAAAGGTACAAAAATTGTTGCTTCGGTTTTCAGTGCAATAAATTATGGTTTTAACACTTTTATTATAAAAGCAATTACCAATGTTGAATTGTATATTGCGGTCATTGTGACGGTTTTAAGTAATCTAGTTGGTGTTTATGTTGGACTTTGGATTACTGAAAAGTTAAGACGAGAACAACTTTGGAAAATTACAGTAACTGTTCCAACAGAAAACTTATCCGAGTTCAAAAAAGAGTTAAAAGACAACGATATAGATTTTATTGCATATGAAACAAGTTGGAAAGATTTTAAGGTTGTTGATGTCTTTTCAAAACATAAATCAACAAGTAAAGTTATCAAAAACATATTTAAGCACTACAATGTAAAATACACAATCAGTGCAAATAGTGCATCATTATAGTGAAAAATTGCAAAAAGCAGTTGCATTACGAAATTTTTTATGTTATTATACATAAGAAATTAATTTGCCGATGTGGCGAAATGGTAGACGCACAAGACTCAAAATCTAACGCGTTTACTAAAAGCATATTCGGTTATGCCGGAATGGCGGAATGGCAGACGCACAAGACTCAAAATCTTGCGAGGGCAACTTCATGAGGGTTCGACCCCCTCTTCCGGCACCATGACAAAACTAAATCGAAACTGAGGAAAAGGTTTCGATTTTTTTGTTAGGATTTATAAGGAGTTGAGAGAAAATTGAAGGGTTCGTCAATAATTTTGTTTATGATTAGAGTTAAATGCATAAATAACAATATCAATAAACAATACGCTTGCTATTGAACTATGATTATTCACTAATGTTTTTATTTTCATTTTCTAATTCTGTTACTTTTATTCCCAAATTTTCTGTGAGCCATTTTGCAACAATTCTTCTATGGCAAAACGCTTTGTCATTTTTTATTGAATCC
>CAYQLL010000122.1:0-2990 GCA_964418405.1 uncultured Christensenella sp.
GAACAAAAAAAGGTTCCATAAACGAAGAAGATATTATGTTTAGGATGCTTAAAGTGGAGGCATCCGCTGAAGAGATTGACGAGGTTATGAAACATCTTCAAAATGCAAACATAAAGATAATCAAGGCAGATAACCCAGATATTGAGAAAGAAGATTTTAGTGACCTTGTTTCAACCATTACAGATGACCCCGTTAAGATGTATCTTAAAGATATTGGAAAAGTCCCACTTCTTACTTGTGATGAGGAAATTGAACTTGCTCAAAAATGTTTGGAAGGTGACGAATTAGCAAAAAGAAAATTGTCCGAGGCAAATTTAAGACTTGTTGTTAGCATTGCAAAAAGATATACTGGAAGAACAAGTATGCAGTTTTTGGATCTAATTCAAGAAGGAAACTTAGGATTACTCAAAGCAGTTGAAAAGTTTGATTACAGTAAAGGTTTTAGATTTTCAACTTATGCAACTTGGTGGATTCGTCAATCAATCACAAGAGCGATGGCGGACCAAGCAAGAACAATTCGTATTCCAGTGCATATGGTGGAAACAATTCACAAACTTACAAGAGTGAAAAGACAACTTTTGCAAGAGCTTGGAAGAGATCCGACCTTGGAAGAAATTTCAAAGGGAATGGATATGCCAGAAGACAAAGTTGCTGAAATTCAGAAAATTGCTCAAGAACCCATCTCGCTTGAAAATCCAGTTGGTGAAGATGAGGACGGCAAAATGGCAGATTTCATTGAAGATGAAACAATAAAGTCGCCAGTTGAAGTTGCGACTCAAAATATTCTCCGTGAACAAATTCTAGCAGTGATTGAAACACTTACACCAAGAGAGCAAAAAGTTATTCGTTTGCGTTATGGACTTGACGATGCTCATCCAAGGACACTGGAAGAAGTTGGCAAAGAATTTAATGTTACAAGAGAGAGAATTAGACAAATTGAAGCAAAAGCACTTAGAAAACTAAGGAATCCAAATAGAAGCAAAAGATTGAAAGATTTTATGGAATAAGGAGAGAAATATGGATATAGCAAAAATACTAGAATATCAAAAAGAGGACAATGAGATTATAAAACTCGAAAGACAACTTTTTGCAAGTGAAGACAAAAAAATTTCGCAAGATATGATTGATGTAGTAAAAAATGCTCAAAACAAGTCAACAGCACTAGACAAGGAAGCAAGAGAACTTTTGCAAGAGTATAATAATTTGAAAAATGCATATGAAGACAATCAAAAATCTTGTGGAGCAATTTTGAATACAAAACTTGATAAAGTTGCCTATGAAGATTTGGATAATGTGTCAAAAACTGTATCTAATTTGATGGATAATATCAATATTTTGGAGAAAAAGCTTGTTTTGCTGGCAGAAAGAGTTAATGCAATCCTAAGCGATTTTGATGCGACAAAAAAGAGATATAACAATGCGAGAGAAAAATATAACGAACATAAAGCAAAATATGATAAAATTGTTGAAACACTTACACCTGAACTTGAAGAAAAAAGAAAACAAATTAAAAAACTTGAAAAAGATATTGACCCAAACATTTTGGCGAAATACAAGCAAAGGAGGGCAGACAGAATTTACCCTGTTTTTGTGCAACTAAGAAACAAGTGTTGCGGAGGATGTATGATGGAATTGCCTTCGGCAAGTTTACAAAAACTCAAAGACCAAGGTTTTTTGGAATGTGAGCATTGTAGAAGAATAATCTATGGAGAATAAAAAATATTCACAATCGTTGGTCAACAATTTAAATGTTTTATTGCAAAAATATTTGTATATTTCATAGCAATGTGTTATAACATATTAAGTGTAAATAAAAGGAAGTTTTATGAAAAAAAGTTTTAAATTAATAATTGCATTGATGTTTGTTGTTATGCCTTGTTTATTGATTTTTTCTGCATGTTCTAGTAATGTGAAAACATCTATAGTTAGTTATAACTTGAATGGCGGGGAATTTAATGACGTATTCAAAGCAGAAAACAATATCACATCGGGTAGTTATTCAACAGCTGTTAATTTGAATTATTATGGCGGATTTTCTGACGGTATGTTAGATGAACAAGATTTGGAAGCCCCAGACGGAAAGGTTTTCGCAGGGTGGTATATTGACAAAGATTGCACACCAGAAAATTATTTGACTTCATACACTTGGGAAGTCCTTGCAAACAATATCCGTGAAAAGAAAGGTAATACAGTTTATGCAAGATGGATAAATGAAGGGGAAAAAGAAATTCTTTGTGAACTTGATGGTGAAACATTTAGTTATGTAAACGGAAATTCAAACATTGTTCGTTTTACTACTAGTACGGCAAGCACTTTGCCAACTACAAGTGATATCAAGGCTGTTGGCAAAAAAGAGTTTGGTACTTGGAAAGTTGAATGTAACGGACATTATTATGACTTTAATGAACACGCTTACAAACCAAATGCAACAAATGAGTATTGTTCAAATGTTAATTCTGGGGCATTTGATGAAAAAATGCTTAACAATTTTTTGAGCGACACAAAAGTTTCTTATGTTCTTTTAAGACCAGGTAATACAAGTGATAAGCCATCTCTTATTGTGGCATTGGATATGAGTAGTGATAGCAAGGTTTATATTAAACTTGATTATGATAGCAATGGAAGATTTGTAGGGCTAGCACAAAATAGCAATTGCCTTTTTGGAACTGTTGGAGTTGGAACTACTATTTCAGATGAAAATGGTACAAGTGTTTATTCTAAACTCTCACTTAGTGTTATATACGACATAGCATATAGCGACCTATATGCAATTTTACCTGATGCCAACTACTTGACAGGCGAAATAACGGGAAAGACTTGGCGATTTACAGTTGGTGATGATTCTTATGACTTTAACGAAACGAATTGGAATGCATATAGACCTGCTCGCCCAGCAGATGTAACGAACCCAACGGAGGTAACTTTCAAGTTGGTTTAGAAGTTATAATAACTGCAAAATATGTTAATATAAATAAAAATCCATCGGTTGA
>CAYQLL010000123.1:0-2935 GCA_964418405.1 uncultured Christensenella sp.
CAAAATTACTTTCAGTTCTTTTGCAAGTGGAATGAATAGCGAAGTTGATGAAGGTATTTTGCCATATAAATATGCAAAAAGTTGTTATAACTTCACCATAAAAAACGGTGCGCTAAAAAATGGCATAGGCTTTTCAAAACTAAAACTTCCAAAAACAAAAGACGATTTATCTAGCGAGCGAGAAATTGTTTTTGACACTGATGACGATATAAAGGCAATTTGGTTATACAAGTATTTTGACCAAAACTCAAACACTCAAAAAAATAAGATTTTGTATTACACGACAGACGGAAAGATTAAAAGATTTGATGTGTTTTTCAATTATCCATACACTTATCAAATTGCAAGTGTAATATATCCCCAAAGCATACCAAATGCAATAAATTATAGACTTGACGGCAAAGATTATATGATTTTTTCGTCAAAAACAGACGGGATGTGGAAATACAACGCAACTGAAAATGCAATAAAAATTGAAAATGCGCCAAGTCTTGTGTCAATGTGCTTGCACTATGAAAGACTTTTTGCAATCATAGAAAACGGCGAGCATAACAGACTTGCTTTTTCCGCCACGCTTGACCCAACAAATTTCAACGAATCACTCTCAGAAGGCGGTTTTATTGATATGCAAGACGAGCGAGGAGCATTAAACAAAGTTGTTAGTTTCAATGACTATGTTTATGTTTTTAGAGATTTTGGCGTGTCAAGAGTATCGGCATATGGCGACCAAACAAGTTTTTCAGTAAGTCAACTTTTTGTGTCAAGCGCAAAAATTTATGGCAACTCTGTTTGTGTGTGCGGTGACAAAATAATGTTACTCACTCGCGACGGTATTATGTCATTTGATGGCTATAACACAACTAAACTAAGTTTAGGCATTGAAAAACTTTTGGATGGCGTGACAAACGAAAATTGCTATGCACTTTACTATAACAACAAATATTATCTTGCATGCAAACTCAATTTCAACGATGGCGAAAGTATAGGTTGCGAAGGTTATAGCGGGGGATATGTAAATAACGCAATAATAGAAGTCGACCTAAAAACTGGCGACGTCAACATCTCTCGCGGAATGGACATAAGAAGTATGATTGTTGTCGACGATGCAAATTTATGCAAAGTTATTGCGTGCTTTAATGGTGAACACAAAAACAAAATTGGCGAAATGAATTTTGATGGCGAGATGTTTTCTGTTCCACTAAAAAAATGTTGGACAAGTCCAAAAAGTAATCTTGGCTACCCAACAAAAGTCAAAAGACTTAAAGAAGTTTTAATCAAATCAAAAAATCAATGTAAAATTGTTGTTAAAACGGAAGACAAAACCAAAACTTTCACAGTTTATGGAAGCGAAAAATCTCAACGCAAAAAAATAAATGTTTTTGGCGAGCAAGTCGAACTTTCTTTTGTTTGCGACACAGCTGGCGAAACGGAAATTTCTTGCCCACAAATAACAATAGGGGTGACAAGTTGATAGACCCAAAACTCATAAAATATTTCAATAAAATTTCAAAACGAAAATTTAGTTACAAACAAAGGGGGAACAAAAATGTACAAATATTCTTTCACGAATGAAGATACCGAAAAAATAACCGAAAAAACAAAAAATTATTCAGATCTTTTGCAAAATTTCAAAAAAGTTGACGAAAAATACAATTTCACGCCAAACGATTTGACCTTAGAGCGAAAAACCTTTGAAGGCAAAACCGACGACGAGGTAAAAGACGAGGCACAGCGAAGTCTAAAAGAATACAAAGATACAGGTATTGCGGATATTGAAAAGTCATATAGCGACAAAAAAACTGCACTTGACGAGAATATCCACGACACCAAAACACAAGGCGAAAGCAAAAAGCAAGAAACTGTTGACCTTTACTCGTCGCTCAAAGACGATGCAAAACAAGACGCAGTTAAACGCGGACTTGCTCGCTCGTCAATTGTTATCAATGTCTTGGATGCTTTTAATCAAAATATGATTGATGAATATAACAAAATCAACGAAGAAATTTCATCAAAAATTCAAAATCTCACAACTCAAAAGACTTTACTTGATGAACAAAAACAAAATGCACTCAACTCTTTTGATATCTCTTATGCACTAAAACTTTCAAATAAAATAGATGAGATAAACGAGAAACTAAGTGAGCAACAACAAAAAGTTATTGAATACAATAACCAAATTGCCGAAAAAGAGGCAGAATACAAGTCAAAACAAACAGATAAAACACTCACGTATGCAAAATACATTCAAAGTTACGGTAAAGACGGGATAAATGTACTAAAACAAGACGAAAAATTCACTCTTGCAAAAAATTATCTCGACGACTTAACAAAAGAAGAAGCATTATCTGAACTTGAAAATAACAAAGTATTCGCCAGCGAACTCGGGCCATCTAACTATACAAAATTGAAAGTTTTTATTGAAGGCAAATAAAATGTGGGACGAGATTTTTAGTATGGCAATAACCAACGGCATATTTGCCTGCTTGTTTGTTGCCTTGCTTGTTTATGAATTAAAAGATTCCCGCACAAGAGAGAAAAAATATCAAAACACAATCGACACCTTGGGCAATAGACTACAAACAGTCAATAAAATCAGTCAAGATGTTGATGAGATAAAAAAAGTTATAGTTTACAAGAAAACAAAGGAGACAAAAGAAAATGCTTAAAGAAAGAATAAAAAAATATAGTTTTTGGACAGGACTTTCCGCAGCATTAGTTGTGCTCGCAAATGTAATTGGCAAGAGTTTTGGACTAAGCATAAACAATCAAACAATAGAAGATATTGTTATGGCAGTCTGTGGTGTGCTTATGGCACTTGGTGTTGTGTGTATACCCAAAAAAGATTCAACTTGCGACGAAGACACACAAACTCAAGACGATATAACATCAACTGTTGACCAACAAACACAAAATGATGAACCATCCGCCATTGATA
>CAYQLL010000124.1:0-2919 GCA_964418405.1 uncultured Christensenella sp.
TTCTTCCACATCTTGTACATATTCTATTTCCTTGTTGATTAACCCACCATTTCATTCCACAGACACATTCACATAAAACTTGCCCACCCAAGCCCTTACAAGTTGAACAAACATTTGTCATTTTACCGGATCCACTACATACCGCACATTTTGAACCTGAGTAATAGATGTATCCATCGCCATTACAAGTTGAACAAGTAATGGTTGATGTTGATGTTGTTGAACCATTTCCATGGCAATGAGAACAGGTTTCTTCTGTGTTTATTGTCCCTAAGCCACTACAATATGAACAATTTCTTTCCCACATTGCAAAAAGGGTTAAATTTAAATCAATAGAGAAAGTATCCCCGGCTTGATAGACTTTATTTTCATAAATATTATTCCAACCAACAAATTGATAGCCCTCTCTTGTTGGTTGTTGATTACTTAATATTAAATCAACATTTTTATTCTTAGTTTGAGTGTTAGG
This sequence comes from uncultured Christensenella sp., assembly GCA_964418405.1. Classification (GTDB taxonomy): domain Bacteria; phylum Bacillota; class Clostridia; order Christensenellales; family UBA1242; genus UBA5893. Next base: position 470 of record CAYQLL010000124.1, read on the forward strand.
GGCACCAATGCCACCATTTGCATTATAATTTATTTTAAATTCTGTGCTTTCATGATTTTCAAAGATTGCTTTATATTGAGCATTTCCAACAACCGTAGTTAAATCTGGTTCCCATTTTTTAAATGTATAATAATATTTTCCCTCAGATTCTTTTGTTGGCGTACCACTAAAACTAGGGATACATCCATATTCAACATTCGTTGTTTTAATCAAACTTCCGTCATCACTTAGCCATGAAATCGTATATTTGTTGATTTCTTGGGTAAATTGAGCAATATAAGTTTGATTTTCAATAACTTTTGATACACTTGGACTCCACCCTTTAAATGTATATTTATATTGAACATTCCCATCTTTCTTAGGAGTATCAGAATCATAAGAAGGAGTAGACTTGTATGTGGCATCTTCATCTACTTCCAAAATAGTCCCATCATAATTTTTCCAAGTAATTGTATATTTCTTTGCAACTAATTTTGCATAAATATATTTATTTGATGTTAATTTAGTGTTTTTAAAAGAATCTCTTGTTACTTCATTTTGCCAGATTCCTTTATCAAAATACCACCCATCAAAATCATACCCTGTGATATTGGGGTCCGAAGGCAAAGTTATTTCCTCATTTCCACTTGATTGTATCGTGTAGTAAACACTATTATTTACCATAAATCTTATATCATATTTTTTCTCTCCACACGCTGAAAAAATAAATATACAAGGTAAGAATAAAAGTGCTACTAATAAAATACTTATCTTTTTTTTCATTTTTAATCTCCTTTTATAGATAAAATTAATTTTTCCTCATTACCACTTAACACATAGACATTTAATTGCATGAGATTTTCATCAAATTCAACACAAAATTTATTAAAACTTTTAACTATTTCACTATTTAATATTTTATTTATATTACATATTGTTAATTGATGATTCAAATTTGTACCTAACAATGTTTGCCCATTACAAGTTTGAAAAATTTGATTTTCAATTTTAAACACACACAAATTTATATGACTTGTCCATAATTTATATAATTCTTGGTCAGATTTCACTTCTTCATTTATTTCTACTATATTTTCAGATGGATAGATTCCAACATATTCTAATAAATCATTGTTCTTTAAGATTTGTAAAAAACTTCTAGATGCAAAAGTTTCCTTATGTAGATGGGGAGTTTGGTCTAAAAAATATACAACATCATTAAAAATTATGAATAGTAAGTACTTATCAGAACGTTTGCTCATTTTATTTGGTAAAGCAACATCATCGGTTAAATGTAAATGATGCATTCTCCACATCGTTAATAGTTTATCAAAACTCGTATTATTAATATTATTACTTAAATATGAGTTGATGTCTTCACCATTTTGAAATCTAGCTTTAAATTTTTCAATGTTTTTTATTGTATTTTCATCTAGTTCTTTAGAGGAGATCTTTTTAGCAAGTTCTTTGGTGTATTGTACGTGTCGTGGTAATGGAGCTATTCTCTTGTCACAAACATTTAACCAATTACATAGCATAGCATTAAAAGATGAATCACTTTTATTGTAAGAAATTTTTGAGATATCAAAGTAGCCTTTTATAATTTCCACAATTTTAACTTTTAATTGAGAGATATCATCAACTATAAAGTATTTCATTTTTGTAATTTCCATTTTTCACCTTTAAAAATACATTTATCTCACAGATAAACGAATAATTTTTAATTAATTTATCGCTTTACACATTCAAAATTTCCATATTTTAACTATTTTCTTTAAATAGGGTTGCTTTATCACTTAAATTATTGTATAATTTATACATCTATCTGTGAGATAAATGTATAATTTTAGTCAGCCAGTTTGGCTGATTTTTTTATTAAAATTTCAGTTTAATTTTTTCAATTTTAAAGCCAAAATTTTAACTAAATTTACTTTTTGAAGTTAAAATTTCCATTGCTTTACGCTTGTTTTGTAGGTTTGTGTGAACATATCTATTTAGAGTTATTGTTGGCGAAGAATGGCCTAAAAGTTCACTAATCGTTTTTATGTCAACTCCATTTTCAAGTAGTCTCGTTGCAAATGTATGACGAAGTGCGTGAAACCCATAATGTTTTATATGTAATTTTTTGAGCAAGTTTTCAAAAGATTTTTGATAAGCTCTTGGTTGTATTTGTTTATTGTTATGACTTACAATTACGTAATCTGTTGAGCAGTGTTGTCTTAATACTTTCATCAAATCTAACAATTTTTTAGGAATAGGGATTTCTCTAATTGAACTTTGTGTTTTTGGCGAACTTTCAATGGTTAGTGTCTTATGATTTTGAGAAATTGAGCCTGCTGACTTATCAACGTAAATAAGTTTATTTTTAATGTCTATATTTTGCCATTTTAGTGCTATTATTTCGCCAAGTCTGAGTCCTGTGTAAAGACTTAATAAAATGCCAAAATAATAAATCTTATTGTTTTCCAAAA
>CAYQLL010000125.1:0-2507 GCA_964418405.1 uncultured Christensenella sp.
ACAATAATTTATGGTTGCAACACGATTTAAGTCGTGTTTCAATAGGGAACGGCTGTGAATTAAGCGTGTATTTTTTGTAGCGTTGGAGCTTGGCTTCGTTCGGGCTCCTCGTCCGCGTCCAATAATACGTACAATGTCAACAACAATGGTGACTGGAACAACAACAACGTGAACAACTACAACAATGGCGCCCGAGCTGATTGGCCTTGTTAGGCGAGGATAAGTTTTGTAAGTATGAAACTTCAGAGCATAAGGCAAAGGAGTTGTTCCCTTCCCCCAAAGAGTTTTGGGGAAAATATGTTCGTAGGAAAGGTGGACGAGTGCAAATTTATGCAATTTTTCATCTTTTAGGGCATAACCGCCCCCTACGACTTTTTTAATATATACAAAGGAGAAAATTATGGCAGATAAAGATAACAAGTTAGACGACTTGAATTTTGAAAGTTATGAAACAAAAGCGTTTCAAATGAACCTAAGTGAACTTGAACAAGAAAACAAGCAAAAAGAGAGTGAAAAAGCAAAAGAGCAAGACAAGCAAAGCGAAAAAGAAAGCAGTCAAGACAAAGTTGACAAAAAACTTGAAAAGGCAAAAAGGAAATACAAACTAAAAGCAAGATACATAAAAACGCCCGACGAGATAAAAGTGCCAATGAACACCTCCGAACTTGTTGTCATAACCAAAGCAAAAGATTTAATATCTTACATATTCAAGGTAACGGAAAACTCTCCCAAAAAGTTTAGGTTTACATTTATTGGTAAACTTCAAAGTTTAAGTTTGGACTATGTGGAAAACTTGATAAGAGCCAACGAAGTTTTGTTAAAAAAAGACGACGAAGTTTCCAATCAAAAAAGGTACGCCTATCAAAAGCAAGCGTTTGTTACTCTCAAACTGCTTGAATATTTTGCAATGCTTTCATATGAAAACAGATGCATACTCCTAAAACAATACATTCAAATTGCAAAAAAGGGGAACGATTGCAAAATAACACTTGCAAACTGGATAAAAAGCGACAAAAATAGAATATCGTCCAAAGGTGACAAATGAAAGAGTTAAGTTTTGACGAACTAACAAGTTTTGAAGCGCTATACAAAGCCCACACTGTGGCAAGATGCTCAAAACGCCAAAAATGGGATGTAATTGCTTTTGAAAATAATCTTTTTTCCAATCTAACAAATCTTGAACAAAGTTTGAAAAATGGCGAATACAAAGTTGGAAATTACAAAAAATTTTTAATTCACGAACCAAAAGAACGTGAAATTGAAGCACTTGGCTACACAGACAGGGTGGTCCAGCACACCATTTGCGACAATTTTCTAACCCCATACTATGACCGCCGTCTAATTTATGCAAACTGTGCGTGTAGAATTGGCAAAGGCTCGCATTTTGCAAGAAAACTGCTCAAAAGTTATTTTGTTGACTTTATTAAACGTTTCAAAAAAGGTTATATCCTAAAATGCGATGTAAAAAAGTATTTTGCAAACATAAATCACCAAGAGTTATATAAAATTATAGACAAAATTAAAGACAAAAAGGTTGTTGCACTTCTCAAAGTCATAATTGAAAGTTATAACTCTGACATCGGTGTTGGCTTGCCCATTGGCAATCAAGTCAGCCAAATTATGGGCATTGTTTTTTTGGATAAACTTGATAGGCTAATCAAAGAACAACTAAGAGTAAAATACTATGTTCGTTATATGGATGACCTGATTCTTATCCACGAAAGCAAAGAGTACTTAAAACAATGTTTTGAAAAGATAAACAATGTTTTATCATCTCTTAAACTTGAATTTAACAAAAAAACACAATTTTTAAGGATAAGTCAAGGCGTTGAGTTTTTGGGTGCAAAATATATTGTAAAAGATAACAAAGTTTTACAATTTATCAAAAAGCAAAGCAAAAAGAAATTCATCAAAAACAAAAAAAATCTCGAACGGCTAAAAGCGCACTCTCTTATATCAAGTGACTATATAAAGTCGTCCATAGCGGGCATAAAAGGGCACACAAAAGGCTTCAATTGTCACCGCCTTTTGCCCAAAATTATGCCATGAATCCACACAAAAAGTTTTGTGATAAAAAACGCCTTAAAATAAAAGTTTATCTATAACTTTCCAAAAGTTATTTTTCTCGCTTTACACAACTCAAAATGATGTCAACAATTCTTTTGTTGGCATTTTTTATGCTCAATATATGCATATTTTTAATAAAAGTTTGCTTATTTTTTAGTGTTTTATCAATGTAAGTCGTAAGATTTTGGATATTTAGGTCTTTTTGCTCTAACATATAGCAAAGATGTTTTTGTTCGAAATATTTGGCGTTTTCCACTTGGTCGCCACGCGAATTGCCTTTTGGTAAGGGAATGAGTAGCATTGGTTTTTCTATTGCACAAAGTTCAAAAATTGTGTTCGCCCCACTTCGTGAGATAACAATATCTGCGCAAGCAAAATAGTCTTGTATATTTGGTGCAAAGGGCACACTTTTATAGTTTTTATGCGTCTTTTGTGGGTAA
>CAYQLL010000125.1:2517-2895 GCA_964418405.1 uncultured Christensenella sp.
AGTTATGTGCAAAATGTTGTATTTTTTCGTAAGTTTTCCTAAATTTGAAGTCACAAAGTAGTTGATTGCTTTTGCGCCAAGACTTCCGCCAACAAACAATAAATTAGGCAAGTTTTTGTCAAAATTAGCATCTTGCAAAACATTTTGTGCATTTCCAGAAAAAATTTCCTTTCTAATTGGTGAGCCAGTGCAAACATATTTTTTGTTTTTGTATTTTTCGCTGTAAAAACTAAGACAAACAAACTTGGAATATTTGGCAATAATCTTGTTTGCAAGCCCAAGCGTTAAATCGCTCTCGTGGGTGACAACAGGAATGCCAAGTTTTTTGCCCGCAATTGCAACTGGAATAGAAACATATCCGCCTTTTGAAAAAATTAC
>CAYQLL010000126.1:0-2885 GCA_964418405.1 uncultured Christensenella sp.
AAAGCAAGTAAACTTGTTTTCCCCTTCCTTCCTCGTTATACGCCATTGCCAGAGAGATAAATATTAGCAACCTTTATGGTTGCCCTTTTTTTACGTTCTCACACAAGTTACACTTGTGTATTTGCTTCGCAAATTGGCAATGTCCTTGTTCTATTTTGTCATTTAGAAATGTGTCCAATTCACTTGACCATTTTCCCATAGGCACGAGCGTATCCCCTTGTATATACGCACTATGTCCTAACTGTGTCATACCGACCCCGCGTAGCGTGGGGAGCATATCCCCCAGTGCAACGCACTTTGTTCGCACTTTGTGTCACACCGAGCCTATAAAATAGGCGAGCGTGTCCCCCAAGTATAAGAGTACTATATTCGTTCCCGTGGCACGAGCGTCCAGCAATTGATAAAAAAAATATGCTAATATACAAAAAACACTAAAAGATTGCCGTTATAATACCAATCTTTTGCAATTTTTTTGTTATTACAGTTGTTTTTTTGGAAAAAAAGATATATAATAACAAAAAAAGGAGAAATATATGGAATTAGCAACATCTGAAAATATTTTGAATTTATTATTTGCATACAACCCTTGGTGGTCAACAAATATCATACAAAAAGAATTTACAAAAGATGTAAAACGCTGTGCATATTTTGAAGCGTATCAAACAATGATGAATAGCGAAATAAGGCGTTTTGCCATTTTGTGTGGTGTTAGGCGAACGGGCAAAACCACAATTATGTATCAAACTATTGATAAACTTCTCAAAAGCGGTGTTCCATCAAAAAATATACTTTTTGTGTCTTTTGACCATCCGCTCCTAAAGTTGTTTTCTTTTGACAAGGTTTTAGAAATTTATCGAACAAATATTTCTTGTGATGAAGAGATATATTGCTTTTTTGACGAAATTCAATATGCAGAAAACTGGAATATTTGGTTAAAGATTTTGTATGACACCACCCCAAAAATCAAAGTTATGGCAACTGGTTCAGCAAGCCCAATTTTGCAAAACAAAAGCACAGAAAGCGGGCTTGGTAGATGGAAAATAATAAATATCCCAACGCTATCTTTTTATGAATATTGTATGTTGAAAAAAATTGAAATCAACAGTCTTCCACAAAATATTTCGCCATTGCAAATATATCAACTGTCAAAGCAAGAACAAACGGATATTTTTAGCAAACTATCAAACTTGCAAATACACTTTTTAAGGTATCTACAAATTGGCGGATTCCCAGAACTAGCACTATCCAGTGAAGGTATTTACGCACAAAGAATTTTAAGAGAAGAAATTGTGGACAAGGCTCTTAAAAAAGACTTGCCATCAATTTATGGAATTAGAAGCATAAGAGATATGGAAAAAATATTTTTGTATCTTTGCTATTGTTCATCAAATATTATCAACATCTCAAATATGACAAAAGAACTTAATGGCATAAATCGAAAAACGGTTGAGGACTATATACAATATCTTAGCGGTGCAAATCTTATATATATAAGCCCTGCTGTATCGCTTGGTGCAAAACAATTGCTTAAAACACAAGACAAAATATATATTGCCGATCCCGCAATAAGAAATGCTGTGCTTGTTTTGGGCGACATCACAAACAACCCAGACGAACTTGGACTTATTGCAGAAACAGCGGTATACAAACACATTAAAACATATTTTGATAACCAAAACACTTTAGTTGGTTATTTTCGTGGCGGTGCCAAGGGCAAAGAAATTGATATAGTTGTCAAAAAAGATAGTAATATCAATAATTTGCTGATTGAAGTAAAATATCGAGAACAATCAAAAATAAACGAGGACGATGCGATAATTGAGCAAGGAAACAAAATCTCACCGGGATTTGTTGTGACAAAAAGACCAAATGACTTTGGCTTATTTGAATATAATAACACAAGCATATACAAAATTCCCGCCCCAGCCTTTTTGTACCTTTTAGGTGCAGAAGAATATCAACAAACCCAAAACAAGATATGATTTCATCTCCCGATGGGAAACAAGCCAAGTGCATAACACAAGGGGATACGCTCGTGCCGTTGGCACTCGGTATGACACATAACGTCCGTGTCGTCCCGAACACACAACAGTGTGTGAGAGGAACTCCCGCAGGGGAAAGCCCGACACGCCCGTGTCGTCCCGACCCCGCGAAGCGTGGGGAGAGGATCTCTTTCTTGCTTTAGCGGCTTGTTATGATAAACTACCGCGTGTCATACCGAGTGCCAAAGGCACGAGCGTATCTCTTTCTTGCTTCAGCGGCTTACATTAATACATCAACCTATTGAATAATGTCATCCCACAAGTCTTTCCATTCGGGATTAAACTTTGATATAAGTTTATTCTTATTGGCACGACTTAATTTTTTTATTTTCTTTTCGCGTTCAATCACAGAAAACGCGTCTTGTGATACTTCAAAATACACAAGTTTATATATGTTATATCTTTTTGTAAAACTGTCAACAAACCCGTTTTGATGTTCAAAAGTCCTTCTTATAAGACTGTTTGTGTGTCCAGTGTATAACACAGTGTTCCATTTATTAGTTAATATATATACATAATAATTGTTTGTTAACATTGCATTCCCCTTTTTTATAAATATATATTGTTTCAGCCCAAGTGTCAATTTCTTTGGCACATATTTTGCTATGTGCGCTAAAACCGGGGGACACACTCGCCTACTTTGTAGGCTCGGTGTGACACAAAGTGCGAACATAGTGCATAACACAAGGGGATACACTCGCCTATTTCATAGGCTCGGTATGACACGACTAAAACATAGTGCATAACACAAGGGGATACACTCGTGCCTATGGCACTCGGTATGACACGGGTAGAAAGCGTGTCGTCCCGAACATCTGCCAAGATGTGAGAGGATCTCCCGAC
>CAYQLL010000127.1:0-2882 GCA_964418405.1 uncultured Christensenella sp.
TAAGTCTCTCCAATCGCATAAACACTTTCTGTGCCAACAAATTCAATTTTGACATTAAACACTTCATAGTACACAACAACACTCAAACTTTCTCCATTGCAATTAAGTAATAAATTAAAACTTGATATACCAATTGCGCTTGTTGATGGATACTGCCCCACCATTTTTACTAAACTTGCACTAATGCCTTTGCAAACAATTAAATTTTCAAAACTTGGCAAACTTGCATCTTTTATCACTTTGATTGTGTTCGCTTCGCTAGCATATTTTGATGTGATACTAATATTAGTCACCGTGTATTCATATTTTGCACTTGCAAAAATGCCATCACTAAATTCAACTACAAACTTGCACTCGCCAAATTCATTCAACGTGTACTCAATTGCACTTGTGGGACAAGCATCAAGTGCTGTTCCATTCAATTTTACTATTCCAGAACTTGAACTGGAATAATAATATAAAATTGTTAGCGAATCATTTACAAAAACAGTGTCGGTTGTGGTTTTTTGAAGACCCCACTCAAAAATGGAGTTTGTTATTAAACTACTTGAAATATTTTTCAAATTTATGAAGTTGTTTGACAGATATACTTTGCTAAAACTATATCCAATCAACTTAGTCGTGTTAATAGAATTGTATTGTAAGTTGTTATCGCATAAGTTTATGTATTTGACTGATGATAAATCAAACAAGTCTAAAAATGTTAAATCACTCAAATTGCACTCGCTCACATCCAATTTCTCCACGCCTTGAAAGCTATCGCTTGTAAGTTCGCTTGTGTCATTCGCTTGACTTAAAAGTTTGTTATATAGTGTTGCATTCCCGCCCAATTGTTCTTTTGTAATCAGATTTTTTGATTGTAAGTCATTGGACAAAATTTTGAATGTTAGGCTGTCGTCATTAATGGCGGTCACAATCACAGATAGTCCACTGTTTTTATAAGTTCCGTCTGTTTTCATTGAGTGTAAAATTGCATCAGTTGTTGTACTTTTATCCAAACTTCCCATACTCTCATTCAGTCCAAGTGTTGCGTGATATACATCGACACTGTTTTTTCTGTTCACATATATTTCATAATAATTTTTTGCTTGGTTATTTCCGCTAAATTGATTATCCGTTAACTCCGTTGTGTTTGTTGTGTACACAAGCAGTCCGCCCGGCTCATAACCACAAAAGTCGTCAAACCCTTTCACATTATTTGGTGCTCTATATTCAAAATACACCGCTTCGTTTGTGTTTGGAACATTGTATTTATACGCGATACGATTGTTCCCGTCTTTGCCTTTGACTTTTTGAATTGTGTACTCGCCTTTATATTCAATTGTGCCTATATTAGTGCTATCTAGCCACCCTAGTTTTTCTCGTTCATAGGATGTGAAAAATGATGCATAGTATTGATGCGAATCACACATATGACTCCATGAACCAACTAAACTTGTGTCGCTAGAACCAAGATACAAATCTCCAAGTCCCAAAATATGCCCAAGTTCGTGGCATTCGGTGGTGTTATCCAAAACAAAACTTTCCCACTTTGTTTGCGTGGCTAAATCATTCATATCATAGTCGGACATATACACATTTCCAAAAGTTAGTCCACATTTTGTTGTTGGCTTATTTTGAACATATCCTAGCAAAGTGTCAACATCTGAACTATTAAAATCAAACTCGTTTACAAGTTTTGATTTCAGTTGAGTTTGTATAGGTGACAAATAACTTGAATATTGGTTCAAATATGCAATGTTCCCCATATGAGGCCATAGCAAATCTGCATGTTGAATATTATATGTTGATGCTGTTTGGTCGTTTAGAAGTGCGTAAGACAAACAGTCTACTGTTTTATCACTATCCCTATCTGAGTTAGTATCATCGATGCTACTACCAGCCTGTTCCATTATATCGCACAAAAGTTCATATTCTCTAAAATATCTTTCAAAAGATGAAACAACTGTACAACTATTTGCAGTTGCGTATTCAACCGCTTCATCATATGACATAATTTTGTCACTTGGGTCACTGTCAACTGGTGCACCATTAAGTTTATATACTTTTGCAACTAAGGTACCAGTCACGTACATCATAAGTGTATCATAGTCGCTTGTTATATCCCAATTGGTACCTTTGATAAGATAATAGTCGAAATAGCCATCGGTATTTAATTCAACCATGCCATTTTTCTTTATCATATATGGCATATAGTATGTTCTTTCTTTGGTTGCTGTGTAGATAGTGATGTCTTGGTCGTTGCTTGAAATTATGTCGGCGGTCATATTTAGTTTGTTGTTTGAGTTGGCAAGATAATAGTTTTTTACTGAGTATTCGCCTGAGTTAAACAATGTGTCAAAAGTAGTGTACGAATTTTTATACAAATCGTAGGAAGAATCTTCTCCCTTAAAATTCACAAAAACAACATTGTTGGTCATATTGCCAACAATTGTATAATCTTGTGCATAAGCACTAGTTACAGTTTGTGCAAAAGAAAAATTTGCACAAACAAAAGCACCAAGAATTATCAAGAATAATGCAAGGCACCTAAATATATTTTGTTTCGTCGAATTATGTATATTTTTCATACTCCCATTCTAACAAAAAAAATATAAAAAATCAATGTAAAACATAAAATTAATCATACAAAAATGTTTTATTTATTTCTATTGCAATAATTTAATTTTTGTGCTAAACTTTTATATATAGGAGTTGATATGAAAAATACTGTTACAAAAGGTCTTGTTTACTACTTATTTGTTTTGCTTAGCGTTGTCTTCGGTGTACTATGTATTTTTGCTGGTATTTTAATTTTTTCGCCAGGTACCGAAATCTTCGGATTTAGTTATTCATATAACAAAGATTCTGTCTACTACCTTACCAGCGATCCAACAAATTCG
>CAYQLL010000128.1:0-2865 GCA_964418405.1 uncultured Christensenella sp.
TTTGTGCGAAACATAATGTTGATAGAATTCTCGGATATATGTATGTTATGGTCAACGAATATAAAAAGATGGGTATAACAGTCACAAAGTCTTCACTTATGGAATGTGGTAAAGACATTGAATTATACGATGGTGTTTTAACGTGGTTTGAACGAATAAATGAATTTGGTAAAAGTGTTGGAGTTGATATTGAACACTATGTTGTATCTTCAGGTATAAAGGAGATGATAGAAGGTTCGCAAATTGCAAAGTATTTCAAAGAAATTTATGCGGGTTATTTTGTTTATGATGAGAATGAACGTCCGATTTGGCCAGCGCTTGCGATAAATTACACAAGCAAAACTCAATACATCTATCGCATAAATAAAGGGATATTAAATGTAAACGACAACAGTGTTAATGATTATATGGATCATAGCACTCGACCTATACCAATGACAAATATGATATATATAGGTGATAGCGCCACTGACATTCCTTGTATGCGTCTTATTATGAAGGCAGGCGGGTACTCGGTTGGTGTTTATAACAAAGGCGGAAGGGGTGAAACATATCTTAAAGAACTTCTTGGTGAAAACAGAATAAATTTCATTGCACCAACAGATTATTCAGAAGGAAGTGACCTTGAAAGCATTGTCAAAGAAATTATTCTAACAGTAAAACATAAAGATAATCTTAGTTTGCTTAATAAAAAGTGCAAAAAAAGTTAATTATTACTATGGACAAAACAAAATAAATTTGATATATTAAATTAAGGAGAGAAAATTATGAAACAGGTATATTTTTTTGTATTGACAATAATAACAACGGCTTTTGTTTTGGGACTTGCACTTCTGAAAGTTAACGAAATTGCCGATGGCTCACTTTTTGTTATTCCAACTGAATATCAAAAGTATGTTGACTATGCGGTGGAATACGGCGCAATGACACTTCTTTGTTGTTTTGCATTTGGCGGACTTGCCGGCAAAGTTGTGAAAATTATTGTTGGAATATTACTACTGATTGCGATTGCTGTTTTTGTTATTGCAATTGTTGCACCACAATGGATAAAAGGACTATTTAACAAACAGGCATTTGTTGGACTTTTAAGTCTTTTTAGATAAAACAAAAATTATTGTACCAACCCAAATTAATGGGTTGGTATTTTTTATGCACAAATTATAGTTAAAGATTTTTTTTATGACTAAAAACTTCTATTTTTTATTTGTCTTTATGTTGAGTGTTTTTATTTTTCCTATTGTCAAATTTCGTAAGGTATGTTATTATCAATTTATAACTAGGTTTATATTTACATCAAAAAATAAAATTAAAAAAGGAGAAAATATGAAAAAACTAAAAAGTTTATTTTTAGCATTTTTGGTACTATTTGTGGGATTAGGGTTAACCGCTTGCAAAAACGATGACCAAGGCGGTAAAGAAAATCAAACAACAAATACTACAATAACTGTAGAAAATTCAGTTTCTACAAGTGTTCCCGGGTTTGAAGATGCGTTTTTAGTAAAAGTTCCTAACGAACAAGCCATATTCAAATTTTATGAATATGTGTCTGTTAGTGATGATGTTGACTGGGTTGTTTTATCAGATATTACGGGTAATAAAACCATTCCAACAAAAATAATTGAGCTTCAAACGGGATATAACCCTTTTTATTATATTTCTTTGACTGACAAGGATAACAAAAATCAAATTTATTGTATTGTTATTTATAGGAATATATTATGTGATGTGTTTTTTAACACAAATGGTGGAACAAGTTGTGAAAATCAAGTCATTGAAGAAAATGAGTATTTGACAGACATACCAACATCTAGTAGAGAAGGTTACACTTTTGTTGGTTGGGATTATGATTTTGAAAAATCGCCAATTACAAAGTCAATGACTGTTAATGCAATATGGGAAGCAAATACTTATAAAGTAACACTTGATGTCATGGGCGGAAATGAACTAACTAATACAAAATTAGATATTGTATTTGATAGTGAAGTGAAAATTGAAACGCCAACTAGAACGGGTTATACATTTTTAGGTTGGTATAATGAAGATTCTAAGGTAACTGGTGACAATTGGAATATTGCCAGTGATGTTACACTTACTGCAAGATGGCAAATAGATACATATTCAATAACATATGAATTAGATGGTGGAGAGTTATCTGATACAATAACAACTTACAATGTTGAGACAGAAAGTTTTGTTATTTCAAGTCCAACAAAAACAGGATATAAATTTTTAGGATATAAAGTAAATGACAGTGAAACATTGGTACTTGAATACACAGTTGAAAAAGGAACAACTGGAAATTTAACATTAACAGCGAAATGGAGAGAAATTTACAAAATCATTTATGAAAATACAAAAGATTTAGTAAATGAAAATCCAGTGACTTACACCGAAGACACAGAAACAATAATATTAAAAGATTTGGAAAATACTGAAGAATATGAGTTTCTTGGTTGGTATAACGGAGAAACAAAAGTAACCGAAATCACAAAAGGTTCAAAGGGCAATTTAACATTAACGGCAAACTGGAAAGAAATAATTTTAGTAATAAGAGATAATTCGGTTGTCGGTGTTACTTCTATTGGAAGGAATGTAGCAAAAGTAGAAATTCCTAATGGAATTATATGTATTGAAAGTGGTGCATTCGCTGATTGTAGCAGTTTGAAAGAAGTTACCATACCAAATAGTGTAACTAGCATTGGAGACAATGCATTCAGAGATTGTAGCAGTTTGACGGCGGTTACCATACCAAGTAGTGTGACACGCATTGGAGAATATGCGTTTAGTGGTTGTAGCAGTTTGACGGGGGGAGCGATAGGGAATAATGTGGCAAGCATTGGAGAAGGTGCATTCGATGATTGTAGC
>CAYQLL010000129.1:0-2851 GCA_964418405.1 uncultured Christensenella sp.
GCAAATTTTTGGGGTTTTGGGGAGTAAAAAAAATTCAAGCAAAAATGCTTGAATACCTTATAAGTAAAGGGTTATAGGTGGTGGATCTTTGGGGACTCGAACCCCAGACCCACTGATTAAGAGTCAGTTGCTCTACCAACTGAGCTAAAGATCCACACGCACATTATGATAATACATTTTTATGTGAATGTCAAATACTATTTTTTAGTTTCGCTAAAATTGTAGCGAAAAATCCCAAAAACAACTTTTTGATAACATGCTTCAAAAAATTATAAAACAAAGGGCGAGAAGCCCTTTGAATTAGATTATTTGTAATGTTTTTTTGAGAACTTTTTTGAAATCAGTTGCAAGTTTCATCCCTTGACGGATTTCGTACGATGCATCATTTCTTACTATTGTTTTCATTATAATGGAATCACCAAGAATATCACAACTTACATCAAGAATATTCCCGCTTTTAGATTTGTCAAGTTCGGATGCTAAACGAACGATAATACCAAGTTTTCTTACTGCGTCCAAATCTTCTTCATTTAGAATATCCTTGTATTTTATCCATTCAGACAAGTCAACATTGTCCAAGTTTTGATATTTGCAGGCAAAACCAGCCAAAAGTAAATCTTTGTGAGACAAACCAACTAGATTTGAGTTGATTATCACTTCCAAACTATAGTTCGAGTAGTTCTGATAGTTTATTCTTCTGCCACAATCATACATAGATGCAGCGATACGAAGTGCTTTTACATAAGAGCGTGGTAACTTGTGAATGACTTTTAGCTGCTTAAACAAAATTACTGCCATATCGTACACGTTTCTTGTGTTTGAGTTTGGTTGATCGTAGAATAGTTGAATGGTTTCCAAACTATGAGTTAACATATCACTGAGTGGTTTATCATTTGTTTCAGGAACAATGTAACCACAGATAAAACCTTGTTCAAGTCCGCCCGATGTTATTGATATACTATTAATGTTTACATAATCCACAATTGCCTTCAAAATCGCTAAACCCGTAACAAAACTGTCTGCACGATTTTCGCTTATTCCTTTGAGTTTTTTTGTTTTGTCAAGGTCTAAATCTTTTACTTTATCAAAAACGGCGTTTAGTAAGCTTGTTTCCATAACATAGTTATTGTCTACATCAAGTGGGTAGTGTGAAACTTTTTTTGCAAGTCTACCAACACTTATCATAGTTGAGCCTGTGCCAACAAACTGCGTTTCGCTGTCCAGATTACCCAAAAATTCAACATCTTTTAGTTTATCTTTCACATTTTCTATAATTTCAGGGTATTTTTTACCTTCGTCTGCCAAATTTACTGAACCATATGGTAAAGTGCAAATATTGACAAGAGTTCTCCTATTATATTGAATGATGTGAGTCTGATTTTCTTCAACATTGATTATGACGCCCTTGGGAACATCAACACAATTTATAACACCATTATAAACCGCTTTGATTTCATCCTCTTTTGTCATAACAGTGAATGCTATGCTTGTGTTATTATAGATTTCATCAAAAAAACTAATGTGATTTTTGGCTTCAGTTATAAAACTCTTTGCAAATGCAACCATTTTAGAAACACCATTATTTTTGCAAATCCGTCTAAATAACTTTAACGTCGATATTGTGTCGTTGATTTTTGCTACTGGAATAATTCCATCTGTTAGCACACAATTACCAAGTTTGATTGTTTCCGACAACTTGTCACAAATGTCATAGTAACCGCCATCTGCGGTATTCATTATGATGAGTTTTAGACCCAACTCGTTCATTTCTATAATTGCAATTTTATCCATATTTCCCTCTATCTTTCAATTTTTATTGCTTGCACTGGGCAAACTGCTTCACACGTTCCACATTTTATACAAATTCCTGGATTGATTTTTGCACAACCATTTTCGTCAAAATCAATTGCTTCAACTGGACATGATACGATGCAAGTGCCACAACCGATACATTTTTTGGGGTCAACCATATGTACTTTCTCCTTTACTTATGGTATTTTAGCACATTGGTGCGAATTAATCAACAAGATTTTAGGCTTTCTTTTTATCTTTTATAATTTTGTAAATCTCAAACAAACTTAACACAATTAAAAATATGCCATACAATGTTTTTAATACGCTTTTATCTATCCAATTTGCGATAATGCTTCCTAAAATCGAAAATATTATACCAAACCCGATTAAAAATAGCAAATAATTTGTTTTTATTAATTTATTTTTATAATGTATAATTATGGCAATAATACTCATAGGTAAAAATGCTAGTAGATTATAGCATTGTGCCAAAATTTGAGAAATTGAGCAAAAAATTGAAAGGAGTGGAATTAAAAGTGTGCCACCACCCATCCCCATTCCGCCAATTATACCTGCAAGAAAACCAAAAAGCAAAAGAATGTACCACATCATATCACCATCTTTATTCCAGCACCAAGCATAAGCAGTGCAAAAATAACCCTAACCAACTTGGAGTTGAGTTTACTAAGAAGTATTGCACCTACTATTCCGCCAATAAGTGAGCCAATTGTTATTATAATTAATGATAAAATATCAACACTATTTTTTGTAATATATACAATTGAGCTACACAAACTTAGGGGAAAAATAACGCAAAGGGCGGTTGCATGAGCATATTTTGTTTCAAGTTTTAGAATATTTTCCAAAAATGGCACACAAATCATTCCCCCACCACCACCAAAGAAACCATTTATAAGCCCAATTATAGCTCCAAATAAAATTACAACAAACAACTCAACTTTGCTATTTTTCTTTTCCATAAAAATATTGTCTACAAATAGTAAAAAAATATTTGCAAAATTGACTTGATTGTTATATACTAACATAGTTAAAATGA
>CAYQLL010000130.1:0-2768 GCA_964418405.1 uncultured Christensenella sp.
ACCTTGGCAAAACACTTGCCGATTTTTTGCGCTGTGCGAAATCGTCAAACTTTCATAATCGCCAACAATGTGTACTTTGTGTTCGCCCACAACATTACCAAGCCTAAGCGACACAACTTGTGGCGTTATGTCTTGATTGTTAAGTGTTTTTACAAGCATTTTTGCTGAGCCACTTGGACTATCTTTTTTTTGTTTGTGATGCATCTCTTCAATTGCAAAATCGCAATTTTTCAAAAGTCTTATGTTTCGCAAAAGTCTGTTTAGTACATTAAACATCAAACTGAAATTGCTGGACAAAAAAACTGGAATAGACTTTGACACTTGCTTTATTTTTTGCAAGTTTTCTTTTGTATGCCCTGTGGTTGCAATCACAATTGGCGTGTTGTTTTTTTGGGCGTACTCAAGATTTTCACCAAGCGCATATATAGTTGAAAAATCAACTATTATGTCGACTTTTGTATTGTTTAGTAGTTCACGATTGTGTTTATCCACACAAACAACTTTTTCATCTTTCATTTCAAGATATTTTGTCATTTCTTGCCCCATTTTGCCACTAGCGCCCAAAATCAAAACTTTCATAAACTTTGCATATCCTTTTTTATAATTTTTCTGTGACAGTTTTCAAGTGGGAAAAGCGGTGGTCGTAAAATGTTTTTTATTAACTTTTTTTGCGACATTGCATATTTTATTCCAATAGGGTTTGGTTCACAAAATAAATCGCAGTTAAATGTGAAAAACTTTGCACTATACTCTTTTTGCTTTTTTGCGCTTTTTTGTGACAAAACAACTTCATTTGGATAAAGGTTGGATGTTACGGATATAACCCCTTTGGCTCCCAAAGCAAAGAAAATTTGACTTAGGTTATCATTCCCACAATATATTGGCGAGTTTTTTACGCAAGCAAAAGTATTTATGATGTGCATAATGTCACTACTTGCCTCTTTTATCCCAGCAAAATTTGGTAGTTTTTCTAGCCGGGTGTAAGTTTTGGGCATAATATTTAGTCCCGTTCTTGTTGGTACATTATAGGCGATAAACGGCAAGCCAATTTTGTCAATCTCGGTATAATACTTGACAATCCCGTCTTGCGTGGTCTTGTTGTAGTATGGCGTCACACACAAAAGTCCGTCAGCTTTTAGGTCTTTTGCTTGTCTGGAATACTTTATCGCAGTTTTTGTGCAATTCGCCCCAGTCCCGACAATAAGTTTTATGTTTTTGGGTAATTTATTTTTAACAAAAATAATAATTTTTTCACGCTCAAAAAAATCAATCGTTGAACTTTCGCCCGTTGTCCCCAAAACTAAAACTGCACTAACTTTTGCCTTTATTTGCATATCCAAAATTTTGCCAAGTGCACAAAAATCTATTTCCATGTTTTTATCAAATGGTGTAACAAGTGCCGTACAAATTTCACTAAATATTTGCATTTTGCTCCTTTATTAGTTCACATAAAATTTGCACACCATTTTGTGCCGCTCCTTTTCTTAGGTTGTCACCAACAACAAAAATTGAATAGGTATTTTTTTGCTGGCATTTTCTTAGCCGTCCAACAAAAACTTGCGAGCGGTTTTTTACATAAATCGGCATAAGACGCGAAAAATCATTTGCAACATACACGACATTTTTCGTATTTTTTAGACATTTTTCTATATCAGAAATTGTGGCATCGTGTCTTGTTGTGAAAGTTATGCTCTCGCTGTGACAAACGTCAACATTCACTCTAACGCAAGTCGCACAAACGCATATACTTTCATCATTCAAAATCTTTTTGGTTTCAAAAATCATTTTATTTTCTTCTTTCGTTCGCCCATCTTCGCCCAGTTCGCCAATGTATGGCAAGAGGTTATTTTGTATAACATAGTCTAGTTTTTTTAGGTTGTTATTTTCTTTAATTTTTTGGTCGCCAAGTGCATTTTTCCCCGCTCCACTAAGTGCTTGATAAGTCGAATAATTGATAGAAGTCAAGCCATATTTTTTGTGTATTTCACTTAGTGCCAACGTGCCAATAATTGTTGAGCAGTTTGGGTTACAAATAATATTTTTTTGCATTTTGCAAAAGTTTATTTCTGGCACAATTAACGGAAAATCTTTTCTGTATAAACTTGAAAAATCTATAACTTTTGTGCCAAGTTTCGCTAATTTTTTGGCATAAAGTTCCGAAACATTTTCTGGCGTACAAAACAGAGCAAAATCTAGTCCGTAATTTGATATGTTTTCTATGTTTTGAACATTGTAATACTTTTGCCCAATTTTCAATCTTTTGCCAACCGATTTTTTTGATGCAAACAAGAAAAACTTGTTGTTTTCAAGTCCATACTCACTCAACATTTCAAGCGTCTTTCTTCCAACAAGTCCCGTCGCTCCCACAACACCAATACTATACTTAATATTTTCCACACAAATACATATGAATCGCCCAAACATTTTGTGCCTAAGACACACAAAAAACAAGCGAGCGGAAAGTTCCGCTCGCCATTATTAATCTTTCTGTAATTAACCACTTTTCAACTTTTTTATTCCATACGATTATTTCACGTCATACCTTTTCATCTACCCCTTTTTCACCTCTACTTGCCAAGTTTTTCTCATAGGCACATCACTCTAATTGGAAAGCTGCCCGTATCCCCACATTACTCGCATTGTTCGCCCAGTAAACCGCCCCAACACCCACCACAACTGTCGCCTGATCCTTACTATATGCATTCAACATCCACCATTCCCTACTCTCCCCTCCCTCATCATACCACATATAACCTGAATACTCAGTC
>CAYQLL010000131.1:0-2763 GCA_964418405.1 uncultured Christensenella sp.
ATGTCCAATTCTTGTTTTTCGTCTTGTCTTTTTTCTTCCATATTATTCTCCTTTAGGGTTATTATTAAGGTAGGCTTGCAAGATTATTGCCGCTGACAACATATCCAGTTGTTTTTTTCTATCTTTTGGGGCGACTTTTTTTTGCTTCAAAATTTCTTCCGCCTCATATGATGAAAGTCTTTCATCTTCATATACAACTTTTATGTTTGTGTGTTTTGATAACAACGTTCCAAAATCTTGTGTTTTTTTTGTACGCTCGTTCTCACTTCCGTCAAGCGAATAAGGCATACCAATTACGATTAGATTAACACTATTGTTTTTTGCTAGACTGGATATATACTCTAAATCTTGCTCCTGCCCTTTTGAATTATAGTTTTCGTAGGGGTTGGATGTTACTCGCAAGAAATCTGTGAAAGCAATGCCTAAACGAGAGTCACCATAATCTATACACATAATTTTGTGATATTGCATATTGCTACCTTACGAATATTATAAACAAAAACTATGGCATATGTCAAACAAAATAACAAAACAATTACAAGTTGTGTTTCATAGATTTTAATGCGTTTTTTTCAAGCCTAGAAACTTGTGCCTGACTTATTCCAATCTCTTCACTGACTTCCATTTGCGTTTTGCCAATATAGTAGCGCATTAAAAGAATTTGTTTTTCTTTTGGACTTAGTTTTCTTATCGCATCTTTTAATGCAATTTGTTCCATAAGTACTTCATCGCTGTTTTTCACATCCGCAACTTGATCCATAATTCTAACCGCTTCATTACCGTCGTTATAAACTGGTTCATTAAGTGACACAGTGTCGGAGATTGCATCCAAAGCAAAATTGACATCTTTCACATCAATCATAATCTCGTTTGCAATCTCCTCGTTTGTTGGTTCCCTATCCAACTTTTTTGTCAAAATTTCCCTTGCTTGTAATGCCTTGTATGCAATATCTCTTAAACTTCGCGAAACTCTTATTGAATTATTATCTCGCAAAAAGCGTCTAATTTCGCCAATAATCATCGGCACAGCGTAAGTCGAAAATCTAACATTGAGCGACACATCGAAATTGTCTATCGCTTTCATAAGTCCCACACACCCAACTTGGAACATATCGTCACTCTTTTCTCTTTTGCCTGAAAATCTTTGTACAACACTTAAAACAAGTCTAAGATTCGCAACAACAAATTGCTCTCTTGCAAGTTCATCTCCACTTTTAACTTTTTTCATAAGTTCAACAAGTTCTTCGTTTTTAAGTTTTGGAAGAAGTGAAGTGTTGACCCCACAAATTGCAACTCTGTTTGACATAATTTCTCCTTTGTGAAATTATGTTTTCCTAATTAAAATAAAAATATTCAAAAATAAAAATAAATGACAAATTAAATTAAAAAAATAAATAAAAATACAAATTAAATTAAAATAAATAATTGGAAAAAAATTAAATAAATAGATAAATATTTTAATAGTTAAATTAAAAATTAAAAATAAATAATTACTAAATAACTTTTTCTAAGTCTTTTCTCATTTTCCCAAGGACTTTTTTCTCTATGCGGGAGATATAACTTTGACTTATTCCCATAAGGTCGGCAACCTCTTTTTGTGTTTTTTCTTCATTGCCACCAAGTCCAAATCTTAGCACCATAATTTCTTTTTCACGCTTGTTTAACTTATCAAGTATTTGCCAAATAATCTGCCTATCCGCAGACTTTTCCAAGTTTTTTGAAACGCTTTCATTTTCATTAAAAATTACATCTTGCAATAGTAGTTCATTGCCATCACTATCTAGGTTCAATGGCTCGTCTAGACTTACTTCGTTTTTGAGTTTGCTTGTTTTCCTAAGTTGCATCAAAATCTCATTTTCAATACAGCGAGAAGCATATGTTGCAAGTTTGATATTTTTGTCTGTGTCATAAGTTTGCACGGCTTTAATAAGTCCAATTGCTCCTATAGAAAACAAATCCTCAAGATTTAGTCCACTATTTTCAAACTTCTTTGATATGTAAACCACAAGTCTTAGATTATGCTCGATTAATTTTTCCTTTGCTTGTTTATTGTTATTTTTAAGCTCACTTAGTAAAACTTCCTCTTCTTCTGGTTCAAGCGGATTTGGTAAACTTTCGTTACCACAAATATACATAACAATATTATCGACTTCGTCGAATAAATTTAGTTTGAGTAGTGACTTTATTTTGTTTAATAATTTTGAAAACATATCAATCTCCTAATAATTTTGAATTTAATATAACATCGCAATCAAAACCTGTAATTTTTACTTTTGACAAAGCAAAAACTGGCATTTTGAAAACTTTGAATGTTCCGCTTTCGTATATTTTTAACTCGTCGACACAAAAAGCCAAAAGTTCTGTGCTATTTGTGGCAGTTTTCACTGTAATGTAGTGAGCGTTTTTTAGACCACTAAGCGATTTTGTGAGCAAGGTTTGTACTTTGAAATTTTTGTTAATTTTTTCAAACATTTTGTAATTCACAAGCACGACAGGTTTTTGAGTTTTGTTGTCTTGCAGAATATTTCCAGTGTCTAGGTATGCTATTGTTTTGATTATTTCGTTATCGTTTTTAATTTCAATGTTATAGATAAAATTGTTTATATTTTTCTTTTGATATAATTTTTGCTGGCACTGTTTTAGAAAATATGTAATTACATATAAACTAAAAACTATGATAATTGTTGGCAGTTTTTTTGTGCTTTCAAAATTGCCATACAATGCAAAATATATGCACAAATTTATTCCGCCATAAATACTTGT
>CAYQLL010000132.1:0-2715 GCA_964418405.1 uncultured Christensenella sp.
TTACTCCATACCCTAAACTCTTACCCAAGTAGTCTATCCAAGAGGAATCTACAATGGGTGACTAATAAGAATAGGGAAGGGGTGAAAAGATATGGAAAAACCTAAATTTGTAAACAAGTCAAAAATATTAATGGTACTAACTTTGTTGTGTCTATCAATTGTAATCTTGTGCTTTGGCGTGTTGTCTGCTACAAGTGTAAATTATACAATAAACGGGACAATAAACTACAATGCTGACGGGGTGTATGTAAAAATAAACGTGAGTGTGTACACCATAGCGGAGAATCAAACGAAAGCGACGGTAATTTCGACAGTAAAGTCTATGGAATCAGTAGATGTTAATCAGAGCAGTCTGAGTATATCCGACAAGACTTACACTAGAACGCAAAAATTATCTGAATATAGTTCGCTAAATACGAACGAAACATATACACAAGCGGATGGTTTTACTTTGAGTTATGGGACATACGGGGCTTATTACATTGTAATCAACATAAAGAATCTGTCTGTGCTTAGAAATGTTAGTGCATATATAACAGAGAATGTGAAGGCGGACGAGAACGTGATAAAGACAACGAATGTTTATCAAAATGATATATCGTCAACGCAGACTAAAAACATAGTGTTAGCGTATTCGATTAGAGATGGATCGGTATCGGTGAGTGACCAGAGTGTGAATTACACGATAAATGTAAGTTATGACGAATATGTGGATAATTCGCCTAAAATACAAAGAAACTCAACATATAGTTATTATTATATTACTCTGGGGAAAAAAGAAAGCACGGACACGAGCGAGAATATAAAGTGGAAGTTGGTGTCTTTGGATGATGTGACTGCATACCAATATAGTTCAACTGATAATTTCGAAATGAGATATCTTAGTGGAGCTGTATTCGTGCAAGATACTTATGTGGATAAGAAATACCAATTTGACGCATGTGATGACACCTCGCGAAGCGACTATAGCAACTATTACAAAAGCGATATTAGGCAAATAGTTAGAGATCCGGCAACATGGAATGTGACAGAATCTAGGATATCTTCGTTTATCGAAAAAAGGAATATTACAGAGATAACGTCAACGGGAGGGGGTTCGATTACTTACACGGGAACTACTGAGGACTATTTTTGGTTGTTGAGTGGGAGAGAGAGTTGGTTTGGGTATGTAGGAGAAAATAAAGCGATGCTTTTGAATGGCTGGTGGGGAGATGACTTGTATGGTAAGACTTATACAGAAGATGATTTACCGAGGAATGACAGACATTGTTGGGGAAGAGAGCCTTTTGATGATTGGGGTGATGTGTACAATGAAGTGTATAACGACTCATACGGAGGAATGAAAGTGGAGGATAAATATGTGATTAGAGGAGCATTTAGGGTAAAATAGAAAAAGGAATTGAACAGAGAATATTAGGAATTAAGGATGGAAAATTAAATGAGATAGGCTAGAACCTATCTTTTTTAATGGAAAAATACTGGATATGGTTTACATCACGCGTGCAGTGAAGTTTTATTTGTAAAATTTGATGTGCTAAATTTTGTTAGTATGCATAGGATAACAAAGGACGTATTATATTGTCGGGAATTGTTGTTTATGTTGAGAAAGTGGAACAATTTATGTTATTTGGTGCTTTTATTGTAAAAGTTTTGTGTAATTTGGTGGATATGGATATAATCTTTGTGATGTTGCGTTGTTTATTGAGTTCACAACCAAGGTTGATAGATGCAACTTTGAAATACCTTGTGACATCTCCGCTTGAATTATTATTGGTTTTGTTTGGAAAGGACTACATCGTTTTCAGATATAACTTCCGATTGATAAGTTATGCGAATAAATCTTTTGACTTTAATTATATATAAACTTTTGGAATAAACGCCAAGAACATAGCATAGATATATTTCGACAGAAAATTCAAGAAATGTATAACATTATGTAAATATCGCGTTTGAAAAAATTTATATAATGATTATAGTTAAAAGTGAGGTTTTAATGTTTTGTGTCGTAAAGTTAAAATCTATAAGATATGTGCTACTTGTTGTGCTATGTGCGGTGCTTCTTGCAATATCTTTTAACGGGGTTGCGTCCGCCCAAGTGTTTTTTGGATATCCAAACAAACTTGTGCCAGTGTATAGTGTTGACACGAATGAAAAACAGGTTGCAATATCTTTTGATGCAGCGTGGGGCGCGGATAAAACTGAAAAGATTATGGATATACTAAAAGAGTATAATGTAACGGCGACATTTTTTTTGGTTGGGTTTTGGGTGGATAAATATCCAGAATTAGTCAAAAAGATTGATGCGAACGGGTTTGAAATTGGAACACACTCAAACACTCATCCGGATATGACAAAACTTTCAAAAGAATCGGCAAAATTGGAACTTACCACTTGCGTTGAAATGATTGAAAAGTTAACAGAAAAGAAAGTTGAGTTATTCCGCCCGCCATATGGTGCATACAATAACACAGTTATTGATGTTTCAAAAGAGTTGAATCTCATTCCAATTCAATGGAGCGTGGACTCACTGGACTGGAAAGGACTTAGTGCAAAAGATATCACCACAAGGATAATAAACGGGGCAAAGTGTGGGGCAATTATACTTTGTCACAACAATTCCGATTATATTGTGGAAGCACTGCCAATGGTGCTTGATAGATTGAAAGCAAAGGGCTACAAAGTTACATCAGTAGGCGAACTTGTGTACAAACAAAA
>CAYQLL010000133.1:0-2666 GCA_964418405.1 uncultured Christensenella sp.
AAAATTACTTCCTATAGTTTATATTATCGGAAGTTTTGTCTGAAAGCACACGAGCAAAGTGAGTGTATTTTCAAGCAAAACTGATGGTAATTCAAACTGTGATGCCACAAGATATTGTGGAATTTGCGTTAGCAAATAAAAATTTTAACTTGCTTAAAATTTTACATCACATAGTTTATACTAAAATACACTACCTAGATAGCACTTGAGTTTATTATTATAAACTATCTAAGTAATTTACTTAAAATATATATTTCATCTATTTTAATTGTTATATAACCAGAATACTTTTTTTGCGAAAATGGAATTTATTTTTTTATGTAAATTTATTGAATTTGTGTTGTGTGTTTCTATTAAGCAAAAAGAGGACTCACCATTTTTTTCAAATCTAGCAACCATTTCGTTGATTAGTGCAGTGGCAATTCCTTTTTTGCGGAATTTTGGCGAAACATATAGATATCCAATTTCGCCATTTTCGTGAACCCCGACGTAGCCGGCAATTTCACCACGATATTTTGCAATTATAAATTTTGAGGTTTGGTTATTATTTACAATTTCTTCTTTGTTTATGGGCTCGCTGTATGTGCTCAATATAAAATTTAATGAATTTTCCTCTAAATCCCCAAAAGATAACCCCTCAATTGAGATGATGGTGGTGTTTTTGGTGTAAAGGGTATGCCAACATTCCATTAAGTTATCAAAAGAAAACTTTTCACAAAATGCTTTAAGTTCGTAGTCATTTTTTAATATCACTCTGTTGCAAACATTTATTTTGCTTGCAATAGTTTTTGCAGTTTCAAGCGAATTAGAGCAAACGACATGTAAGTCAAATTGCTTGTTGAAAATGCAAATTCCACTTTCACTATCGTATATTATTTCGTTGTCGTCATAGTGTTTTAGGATGTATTCAATATCTGAGCAGTAGTTATTGTTTCTTAAATTATATATGAGATTGGTCATAAAACAATTTTATAGTATTCGATATAAATTGTCAATTGTTTTGCTAGTTTTGTTATGGTTTTTTATTTATCAAAAAGTCAATTCAAAAAAGATTTTTACTAAAGACATAAATAATCTCAAAAAATAAGTATTGACAAATTAATTTTTTTTTGGCACAATAATTTTGTTAATTAAGATGTATGGACAAAAAATCACAATGGGAGTAAAATATGAAAAAAGTAAAATCAATATTATTATTGTCGGCAATATGCTTGCTGACATTCGGGATGGCTTTGTTTTTGATGGCTTGTAGCAGTAAAGCTGTGACACTATACTTCGATACTGAAGGTGGTAGTGAAGTGGTGGCGATGGTCCTTTCCGAAAAAGATTCGTTGGCAACAAAGACACCAACAAAGGAAGGACATACTTTTGCGGGATGGTACCTTGACGAAGAATTTCGGGTGCCACTTACTCGCAAAGCAATTAACTTCAATGCTTCTTACTTAACCGTTTATGCAAAATGGGATAAAAAATCTTTCATTGTATCTTTCAATTCACAAGGCGGAAGTGAAGTGGCTTCCCAAACCGTATTATACGGAGAAAAAGTCACGGAAATAGTTCCGACAAAGAGTGAGTGTGAATTTGACGGATGGTTTACCGATGCTAATTGTAAAACAGAATATGGTTTTGATAGTATTGTTGTTTCTGATTTAGTATTATATGCCAAGTGGGTTTCGGGAAAGGCAACCGTGAATTATGTGACCAACGGTGGTAATGACCTTGATTCTGTCGATTATAGAATTGGTGACACTATAAGACTTCCTGTTGCTACGAGGAAAAACTACGATTTTGCAGGGTGGTATGAAGAAGAAAATCTTGTTACTCCCGTCGGAAATGCGGGGACACGTGTGACGCTTGAAAATGATGAAACAACATACTATGCCAAATGGATACCACATACATTTACAATAATTTTTGAATCGAACGGCGGTTCGACAGTCGCTCAACAGACATACGATTATGATGATGTTATTTCTCTTCCAAAAAATGTAACCAAAGAAAATTATGATTTTGTCGCTTGGTGTACAGACGAGGAATGTGAAAATGAATTTGATTTTACGGAAAGTTTTTCTAAAGTAACCTATCTTTATGCTAAATACGCTGCAAAGGAGCATACTTTTTCATTTGACGTTATGGGTGGCGATGCAGAAATATCCCCTTACACAGCAAGATGGGATAACATAAATCTGCCAAGCCCAACAAAAACGGGGTGTACCTTTGTTGGGTGGTATTGTGCAAGTACCGATGGTGATGGAAATACCGATATATACGCTGAAGAGTTTGACAAAGAAAAATATGCAACCGAGAAGGGTGCAAGGGGCGACCTTACTCTATACGCAAAATGGGAGGCTAATGAGTATACAGTATCTTTCCATACATTCACTACCGCGAAAGTCGACAGTATTATCGGAAAATACGGAGATGTTATTCAAAAACCTGAAGATCCGATTGATGACAGTAGTGTCTTCGTCGGTTGGTACACAAGTGTGACACTTCAGGATAAATATGAGTTTATTTTTAACGAACAAGCTACCATTCCGGCAGAAGGATTGGAACTCTATGCAAGGTGGGAGTTGAAGACGTGGACGATAAAATTAAATTATAAAAAGATTGACGGATACGGAAATGAAGTTGAGTCGGGCGATACAAACGTTACTTGCCAAAGT
>CAYQLL010000134.1:0-2657 GCA_964418405.1 uncultured Christensenella sp.
ACCCAAGTTGCTAGACGCAACTCCACAATATCTTGTGGCATCACAGTTTGAATTACCATCAGTTTTGCTTGAAAATGACTTCGTCGCTTTCAGACAAAACTTCCGATAATAAAAACTATGTGATGTAAAATTTTAAGCAAGTTAAAATTTTTATATGTCAAAAATAAGATGTGCGACTTTTTCACACATCTTATTCTCTCCTATTTCTATCTATCTTCTTTCAGTATTTTTCTAATTTCGATTACAACATCTTTCCCGTCAGTCATTTCTTAGGTCAACTGGAAAGCCGCACGAACACTTTTCTTCGCTCCATCCCAACTCGATCCTCCTAAGTTTGCGTATGTCAGATATCCTTCCGAATCCACTATCAAAACAATTGCCGTATCCTTAGTACGAGGTGTACGCAGCCAAAATGCAACCCCTCCCTCGTTATCCGAATTCATCCATTTTCGCGATTCTTTCGTGTCACCCACAAATGTATTCACCTCCTCGCTACTTAAGAGCCAAAACTTATCTGTTGAATTATCTAGGTTCGAAACTTTCGTCCCCGACGAGTCATACTCTAAACTATAATTCTCACCCCATCTCCAATAACTTATACTATCTATTTTCCTAGCCTTTACAAAACTCAAGTCGCTCGATGTTGTCAGATTGAAGTACGAACCTTCTTTTATGCTTTTTCTAATTGAACTGTTGTAATAATTTTGAGATTTCGAACTATCAAAAACAAGAGTTTCGTTCACGGCTGTTTCTTGCAAGAATACTGCATCGCTTAGGTATCTTGCTTCAAAGTTATCCGATGAGTCATATGTGTACTTGTTCACACCGTCTAGTGACACAAGTCTCCACTTTATATCCGAGTCCGTGCTAGCGACTGTGTTGCTTGTTCCAGTCAACACCTTTCCTGTTCCCAAAGTTACATAGTAATAACTGTTTGTTTCGTCTTTTTCGATTGTAATTGGGTTTGTGTAATCTTTTGTTTCATAGCTAACTTTTAGTGAGTAACTTATTGCGGCATTGGTGATTGAACTTGTCTTATCTTTTATTGAATAGGCTATAACAATGTTTTTTGCTTGTGTTGATGCTATGTTGTTTTGGTATAGGTTGGTTGTTTTTATGCTGTTTAGGTCGGCGGTGGTTTTGTCGGTTATTATTGCGTCAACTGCTTTGCTTGAGGACAAGTTTTGTATGTTTATGACAATATAGTAGGTGTAGTAACCTTTTGTCCCACCATAGGTTAAGTCTATGCCAGTGGCACTCCCTGTATCCGCATTGGTGGAATCATATTCATCCATTGTTTGAGTTCTCGTGTATGTTTTCGAGTTTATTGACAAACTATTTTCTTGCGACACACTTTCCATTCCCTTAACTGTTGCGATAACCGTTGTCTTGTCTTGTTGCTCGGCTATAGCGTACACACTCGTGTTTATTTTCACAAACACATCGTTCACTTCATAACTTATTGTTCCGCTGATTGAATAAGTTACGCTGGTGGCGGCAAGGACGCCAAAGCATAGGACGGCGATGCTTAGACACATCATTGCTAGTGATAATAATAATTTTGTTTTTTTCATTTTTTCTCCTTTTTTTATGATTGATTACATTTTACTACTAATTTTTAGTAGTGTCAACTAATTTTTAGTAGTTTATTGTATTATGTTTAATATGAAAAACATTATTAAAGAAAGATTAAGAGAACTTAGAAAAGAGAATGGCTACACACAAAAGTTTGTTGCAAAGGCAATAAATAAGTCAGAAACGGGCTATGCAAGTTGGGAACAAGGACTTGCTGAGCCAAATCTTAATGATATTATCCTTATTTGCGAACTTTATGGCGTAACATCCGACTACCTTATTGGACTAAAGGACTACTAAAAATATCCACCCATAAGTGGGCGGATATTTTTAGTTAGATTTTTTTGATGATTTTTGTTGTTTTGACATTTTATCTATTTCAGTTTTGACTGCATCTTCTGTTTTGTTCACAAGTTGTTTTGCTTGTGGATTATATTTATACAAAAATGCACCTGCCACCATACCCAAAACAATACCACAAATTAGACCATCTTTCATAAAAAACCTCCCTATGCTAGTTTGCACAGAAAGGTTTTTTTATATTCAAAAATTTTGTTATGATTTTTTGCTTTCTTCTTCTTTTGCTTTTTCTTCTTTCTCTTTTCTTATTTTATAGTCTTGGATGGCATAGAACATTGTTTCCATAACATAGCCACATTCGTCTATAAAATGACTGTCCATATCGTTTGCTGTCATTTGAGCTACTTCCAAAATATCCAAAGTGGCAATTGCTTCTGCTTCATCAACTGTTTTGCCTATCATCAGTCCAGCAACAATGCTTGACACAGCGATAAGGTTTGCCGAACCCATAGTTTTGAATCTTGCGTTTTC
This sequence comes from uncultured Christensenella sp., assembly GCA_964418405.1. Lineage (GTDB taxonomy): Bacteria > Bacillota > Clostridia > Christensenellales > UBA1242 > UBA5893. The sequence continues at coordinate 2,407 of CAYQLL010000134.1, forward strand.
AATTATGCCATTTTCATTTACGAAAACATAGAATTTAACAACATATGCTCCGTCTAGATATGCAAGTTTTGCTGTGCCATTTGCACCTTGAAGTCCACCTGCGTTAAGTGGGTTTTTGAAAATCTCCATTAGTTTTTGGTTGTACATTATTTTGCCCTCCCTGTTTTTGTTATAGGCGACAATGCCCTTAGTCTTGCAACTTGTTTTGCAAGCGTTTCAATAACAAAATCAATATCGTCTTTTGAAATTGA
>CAYQLL010000135.1:0-2653 GCA_964418405.1 uncultured Christensenella sp.
AAAATTTTATGTTTCGCTTTGCTAATATGTTCTATGCTTGTATTCACCGCGTGTAATAGTAATTTTGACTACAAACAAAATCTAACATCCTACACCCTTGACTTAGAATATTTTGACGACACCAAAACACTCAAAGGCACGGAAAATGTTGTATACAAAAACCCGTCAAATACCACACTTAGTTGTGTTAAATTTCATCTCTATCCAAACGCCTTTCGCGAAAACGCAAAAGCAACAGTTGTTGCCAAAACGAACGAAGCCAAAGCCTATCCAAATGGCAAAAGTTATGGCAACATACAAATCGAAAGCGTTAAAAGCGAGAATAAAAACGCTATCTTTGAAATTTGTGGCGAAGACGAAAATATTTTGCAAGTCAATTTTGAAGAAGATTTATATCCGAACGACAAAATTGCAATAGATATAAGTTTTAATGTAACTTTGCCAAACATAAATCACAGGTTTGGCTATGGCGAAAATGCAATAAATATTTGCAACTTTTATCCAATTGCGTGTGTGTATGAAAACGGCGATTTTATGACAAAAATGTACAACTCAAATGGCGACCCATTTTATAGCGAAGTTGCGGACTACTTTGTTACAATAAAATATCCAAACGACCTTAAACTTGCGTCGTCTGGCATTCAAACAAACTCGTTAAACGATGGCGACACAACAATAACCCAAGTGCAAGCAAAATGCGTGCGAGATTTTGGTTTTGTTTTATCAAATAAATTCGAACAACAAAGTGCGACCTACGATAATCGTGTAAATATAAACTACTACTATTATGGCGACACTTTGCCTGACGAAACAATGACACTAATTGAAGAAGTACTTGCGTTTTTTGAAGACAAGATAGGCAAATATCCATATCAACAACTTAGCGTTGTTGAAACAAACTTTGTTCACGGGGGAATGGAATATCCAAATATGGTGCTAATTTCGGACTGTCTAGCCGATTATGACACCTATCAAATGGTTGTCATTCACGAACTTTTACACCAGTGGTGGTACTCCGCCGTTGGCAATAATCAATTTGACTATGGATGGATAGATGAGGGACTAACTGAGTTTTGCACAATATATTTCTACGACAAGCACCCATCTTTTAATAAATCTATGGACACACTAATAAAGTCCGCCACACAAAACTATCTGACTTTTGTTAAAGTGTATAAAAGTGTTCAAAACACTGTCGACACCAGTATGAACCGCCCACTAGACGCCTTTAACACAGAACCTGAGTATGTGTATAACACCTATGTCAAAGGCACGCTTATGTTCTCCACAATATATAATCTTGTTGGTGAAAAAAACTTTGTCAGAGCACTAAAATACTATTACAATAAAAATATTTATGAAGTTGTCAATGACCAAGAAATTATCTCGTGTTTTTGTAAGGGTACCGGCAAAAATCTTCAAAGCCTTTTTGACTCTTGGCTTAGTGGCAAAGTGGTCATTGTAGGAACATAAACATTGCGTTGGATAAGCTTTTCAAATTTATATGTGTTTGTTTTCCGTTGCAAAATTTTTGAAAAAATAAAATTACTCAATCTTTTTTATACAAATAACATGTGGTTGTGTGAGAGTATATTACACCTATGGCTTGCAAATAAGCATATATGGTTGTTGAACCAACAAACTTCATCCCGCGTTTTTGTAAATCTTTTGAAATTTTGTCCGATAAACTATTTGTAGTTTTGTCTGTTTCGTACGTTATTTTGCCTTTTGCAAAAGTTTGTAGATAAGTATAAAAACTTCCATATTCTGCTTGAATTTGCTTAAAAATTTTTGAGTTTGTTATGCTTGCAGTTATTTTTAGTTTATTTCTGATTATCTCATCATTTTGCATTAATTCTTTTATTTTTGTTTCGTCATATTGTGTTATTTTGTCAATATCAAAATTGTCATAAGCATATCTGAAATTTTCTCTTTTATTTAATATGCATTCCCAAGAAAGCCCAGCTTGAAAACTTTCCAAAATCAACATTTCCAACAAGTACTTGTCGTTTTTATTGATTTGTCCCCATTCTTTGTCGTGATAGATTACGTACTCGGGATTATTTAAATTACACCATTTGCATCTATTCATAAATTTTGCTTCCTTTGAATAAAAAATTTCGTCATATCATTATGCTCTAACTTTAATAATTGTATTTTGTTTTCCATTCCGCCACTATAACCAGTTAAATTTCCATTTTTACCCACGACCCTATGGCAAGGAATAATGATACAAATTGGATTCCAACCCACGGCGTTACCAACTGCTTGACACGACATTTTTTCAATGTGTTTATTTGTTGCAATGATATTCGCCAAATCGCCATATGTTTTTGTTTTTCCGTATGCAATAGAACTAATTAAACTGACAACACAATCTCTAAATTGTGTACTTTTCTCTATTTTTAATTCTGGTCTAAACTCGGGATCTTTGCCGGTAAAATATATATCTAGCCATTTTTTTGTTTGTTCAAAAATTGGCAAATTTTTTTCTTCTAACGTTTGTAAATCAAATTTTGTTAGGGTGGTTGAATTAATAAAGTAAAGCCCGGTTAAATATTTCCCGTCACTTATCATTATCATATCTGAAAAATTACTTGGAGTATTATATATTTGTTTATATGTCATATTATTTAAAGTTTTGTCTGAAAGC
>CAYQLL010000136.1:0-2595 GCA_964418405.1 uncultured Christensenella sp.
ATACGATTCGTCATTGGTTGGATTAACCTCATCCAAAACATCGGCTATTGCGTTGTTTACCTTTTCACAATCATCAATATTTATACCATTTGGACTGTCGATGAAAAATGTTAAATTCATTCCATTTGCCATTTTGCTGTAATCAACCTCAATCACTTCATAGCCAAGATTTGTTATTATTGGACAAATTTTTTCTTCACAAATTTGCACAACTTTGCTTGCCATAAACAAAAATCTCCTTACTAATATTTAAGAGTGGGCTCTCGCCCACTCTCATCTAGCACATACATTGTAACATATATAATTTATATTTGCAACTATTTTCTTGAAATTTAATTATTTTTTTCGCTTAATTTCAAAAATGCGTAAGCGGTGGCGGTTGCGTCATAAATTGCCCTGTGGGCATTATCTAAATTAATTTGCAAATGCTCAACAACATTTGACAACTTGAAATTTTTGAGAAATAGTTTTTTCTTTGCTATTGCCATTACATCGATATGCTCATTATCAAAAACTACGCCTGTCTTTTCTCCTTGCTTTTTAATAAAACCTATATCAAAACTAACATTATATCCAACCAAAATACAACCCTTACAAAACTTGTAAAAGTCCACAATTGCATCACTTGAAATAGGTGCATCTTTAACCATTTCGTCGGTTATTGTTGTTAGTCTTGTGATTTCTTTTGGTATACTTATTGTTGGATGAATAAAAGTTTGAAATTGCTCTTTTATTAGTCCATCTTTAATTTTTACTGCTCCAATCTCTATAATTTCATCAATATTGCAGTCAAGTCCCGTAGTTTCACAATCAAAAACGACATATTCATTTTGATAAACCTCATCATCATATCTTGGCACAACATCAAACAAATTTTCTTGTGACTTAACTAAAAATGCCGTAGGACGGACAACTTTGAAATCATCTATAATTTTCATTGATTGTGTTGATTGTATTTTTTTATCTTTTGAATCGTCAGGTTCAATTATTTTTGGTTCAATAATTTGACAAAAAGATATATCTTTTATTGAAACGGACATTTTGTTGTAATCATTTTTAACATTTCCAATAATTAAAATTGTGTCCCCATCTTTAAGATTGATTGCCTTTTTATATGTGGTTTTATTTGAAAAGAAAATTGCGGAGATATTCCCAGTGAAATCTGTTAAAATAAATTTGAAATAATAACTTGGGTCGCTTAGTCCTTTTGCCTTTGTTCTTTTTGATATGTAAGTTTTTTTATCAAGTTCGGAAATGGTTCCAGCTAAAATAACCGAGTCTCTTTTTTCTTTTTGGTTTTTGATAGGTTCGGGCATTGGCGTAATATCTCTGCCTATATAACAAACCGGTTCGTAAACTAAATATCTTTCCACTGCTTTTGGCTTTGGTAAATTATCCAAAAACTCTTCTTCTCTCTCAATTAATTTATCACTATTTATTTGTTGACTTTTTTGCAATAAAATAATATTAAAATTAGCAATAAAATTAGCGTTTAATTCATTTAATATTTGATTATTTGCATTATTAACAACGAAATAATTATATATATTTGAAATTAATTTTATTTTTACATTAATTAAATTATTTTCTTTTTCTATCATTATGTCATCATCCAAAAACATTGACATCATTGATGAATAGGCTTTTTTTAGATAATTAATTAAATGTTTTTTTATCAAATTATCGTCTAAATAACTTTTTTTATATATTATTTTTATTTGTATATCAAGTCCAAGTGTTTGTTTAATAAATTCAGTTATTTCTTGTTGATTTTTTCCGTCAAAATTATTGACATTTTCAGGATACAAAAATTCAATTTCAACAAAAGACAAAAGAGTGTTATAGCAAACGCTAAGCACCCTTAAAAAGTCATACTTATTATTAAATTTTTCGTTTATTAATCTAATAATCTCCATAATCTAAACTTAACTAAAAACCAACAATGGCAATATGCACAATATCAGCAACGACTACCAAAAGTAGCAGAGCCATAAGTCCATAAAAGTGAATATATCCCTCAACTTTCCGACTTACAACAGGTTTTCTGAATATCCATTCAAGTAATGTGAACAATGCGTGATATCCGTCAAGTGCAGGAATTGGCAAGAAATTAAATATCGCTAAATTGGCAGCAAGCAACGGCAAAAGAATAAACACATTTACAAAACTACTTTGCGCAATTGTTGTCATCATACCAATTGTTGATATTGGTCCACCAAGTTGACTAAACGCAATTTGCCCAGTAATAATTTGCCAAAAACCCTTCAAAACAACCCAGCCAAATCCAAATGCGAGTTCAAAGCATCTGCCAAGTGCTTCCCAAAATGAATGCACATATGCTTTGGTTTCAAAACCATACACAAGCGTACTTTTTTCTTCTCCATCGACAGTTTCAGTGTTTTTTACAACTTTAATTGTTACATCAACATCTTTTCCGTTTCTGTCAACACTCAATACAAAATCTTTTTCTGATAAATTTTTATCACTACTAAAAGGCTTTGACAAGAGTTGTCCTAATGTTCCTGAAAAAGCAAAACTAATTTTTTCGCCGTCAACCTTCCAAATAACATCGCCTCCTTTTAGCACTTCGCTTCC
>CAYQLL010000137.1:0-2534 GCA_964418405.1 uncultured Christensenella sp.
TATGCTTATCAAACATCTTGGGGGTCAACAACAAGAATGATTGGCGGACTTATCATGGTGCACAGTGATGACAACGGACTTGTTTTGCCACCAAAAATTGCACCAAGACAAGTTGCAATTGTTCCAATTGGAAGCGACGAAGAAGTTGTTTCGCTATGCCATAACATAAATCAAAAATTGCTTGACGCTGAAATAATTTCATTCGTTGACTTAACGGACAAGTCACCGGGTTTCAAATTTGCTGAACACGAAGTAAACGGTATCCCTGTTCGCATTGAGATCGGGAAAAGAGATTTGGATAATGGGCAAATTACACTTGCACGTCGTGACACAAGAGAAAAGATGAGTGTGTCAAAAGATTGTGACATTGTTAGCGAGATAAAATTGCTTATGGAAAAAATTCAAACCAATCTTTTTGAAACTGCAAAAAAGAGAATGGATAATTTGACGTTTAGTGCAAAAACTTTAGATGAACTTGAAAAAATCATGGCGACACAACCAGGATTTGTTATTGCACCTTGGTGTGGAAGCACTGAGTGTGAACTCAAAGTCAAAGAAATACGCGGGACCAAAAGTCGTTGTATCTTGGACGACAATGTTGGTGATACTGACAGTTGCATATGCTGTGGCAAAAAAGCAAAACATAATGTTCTTTGGGGAATTCAGTACTAAAAACCACAAAAAAGTTGGAACTTGATTTCCAACTTTTCACAAAAACTACAAAAGTTGGAACTATATTTCCAACTTTTTTGCTAAATTATATTTCCGCTGGCGGACTTTATAACTCTATTAAAAAGTGCTTCTACCATATCGCCGTTGTCAAAGTATTCGCACAAAATTAGGTCATTTGTTTCATATGTCCTAAGGTAGGTGAATAAATTACGGCTTGCATCTTCACTATTTTTGCCCAAAACGACGACGTTTTTTTGTGGATAGTTAAGTTTATTTTCTTCTTTGCAAAAGATAATAACCTTTTTCCCCTCTAAAGTTTTTTGCTCGTAAATCTTATTTATATTTTCGCATACATTAGTTTTTACAATAATCATTTCGCATTTTGGTTTGTAGTGTGTGTATTTTGTCCCCGGCGATTGTGGAATTTTTGTCGTGTCAACTTTTGACATTGCAACAAGTCCTGTTTTTTCTAGTATCATTTTTTCGTTTATTTTCCCCGGTCTTAGAATATAAACATAATCGCCATCAACTCTTACAACAGTGCTTTCGATTCCAATATCAGTTGCTCCGCCATCAATAATCAGTGGAATTTTTGTGTTCATATCATCAAAAACATGACTTGCAATAGTAGGACTTGGTCTTTTTGATGTGTTTGCACTTGGCGCACAAATAGGGCAACGGGTAAAAGATATAAACTTTCTTGCAACTTTGTTTTCTGGAATTCGTATTGCTACAGTGTTTCCGCCAGCTGTCACTTCGTCACAAATTTTATTGTTTTTATCAAAAATTATGCTAATAGGTCCCGGCATAAAGGCATCAATCAATTTTTGTTGATTTTGCGAAATCCCCTTAACATATTTCTGTATATCGCTCTTTTGGGAAAGATGAACAATGAGCGGGTTATCTTGTGGACGACCTTTGGCAACAAAAATTTTTTCAACCGCTTGCTTGTTTGTTGCATCTGCACCAAGTCCATAAACTGTTTCGGTAGGGAACGCAACGATTTCACCTGCACGAATTAGTTTTCCCGCTTTTATAAATGTTAATAAATTTGGATTTTGTACTTTTGTTTTCATTTTTTTCCTCTTTTTATACAAATAAAATATACACCAAAACTATGTATTTGTTAATTTTTTTTGCAAAAAATATAAAAGTAAGGTATAATATTTTTGAAAAGGTGAAAAAATGGAATATTGGGTTTCGCAAGGACTATTTGTCATAGGCTATGTTATACTTTTGCTATCATTTTTGTTTAAGAAAAAACAAACACTAATGGCAATAAATGTTGTGGGGGATTGTGTTATACTTATAGGCTATGTTATTTTAAGGGCATATGGTGGTTTCGTGACATCATTTTTGGCAATGTTTCGTTCTCTTGCCTTTTCTGTACTTGCCAAGAAAAATATCCGTCAAAACTACTTATTTTTAGCACTTATGCAACTTATCGCAATTTTTGGTTTTATTTACACTTGGGAGGGTATGCTTAGCATAATTTTGCTTGTTGCAAATCTAGTTTTTATTGTTGGCTGTTGGCAAGATAAAAGAGTTGTTTTGATTGCAACAAATATATATCTCTCAATCTCAATTATAACATACAATGTACTGATCCATAACTACGCACCAATACTTATGGAAGCGGTGTACGCATTTTTTATGCTTCTGTTTTTTATAAAAGAATGCAAAAGAAAAAATATGACACATTAAACTTGTTGACAGTATTTTTTAATTATGGTTTAATAATTTTGACGATAGTCGCAAAGGAGGAAAATATGAATAAATATAAGGGTACAAAAACAGAACAAAACTTGTGGACTGCTTTTGGCGGAGAAAGTCAAGCAAGAAATAAGTATACATATTTTGCA
>CAYQLL010000138.1:0-2531 GCA_964418405.1 uncultured Christensenella sp.
AAATCAAAAAGATGGCTATGGATTTTGATAGCAGTAGTATTAGTAGTTGCAGTAATTGTTACGGCGATTTGTTTGACTAAATGCAATAAAGACGACGATCCAAGAAAAACTTCAATAATTTTAACCAAAGAAACATCAAGTGGAGTTGATTTTTACGATGCTGAAGTTATGAATGGAAAAAATGGAAAAACTTATGTATTCAAATCAAATGCAAATGAACATCTAACTAACCTTTATATTATTCAAGCAGACAGCGAAAATCCTATTGACTCAAATAGTTATGAATTAAAAATGTATAACAAAGATTACAAAGAAATACTAATAACATATGATGCAACAAGAAATACCATCACTTTAAAAGACGAAAATGGTCTGTGGAATGCGGTTTACGAAAAAGAAGATGTCTATTTTGCTATTACACTTAAAACTAACACTTCATTCAAACTAAAACTTCAAAAAAATTATTCATAGAAATAACTAAAATGCTTTTATTGATTAAACAAAGCAATAAAAATTAAATTTATTGTAAAAGGTTTAGCAAAAAAACAATACTTTGATGTGGTGTACCACAAAAGTTAGATAACTTTTGTGGTACACTTATTTTATACATTCTTTTTTATTCTGCTTATTTCAAAAACGCTAGCCCATTTTTATTATCTTTTTTTAACTTTTTTCTCCAAAATACCAACAAGTGCATACATTCCGCAAGCAATCAAGCAAAGCACAAGTGTACTCGCCATCACTAAATCTAAATTGAATACCTGCCCACCATATACAATCAAATATCCAAGTCCCGCCTTACTCACCAAATATTCGCCCATAATTGTTCCAACCCAACTCATTCCAACATTAATTTTGAGTACAGATATAAACTCAACAAAAGAGTTCGGCAAAATGAGTTTGGTTAAAATTTGAAATTTATTTGCCCCCATTGATTTCATAAGTGCAATTTTATCTTTTTCACAAGACAAAAAAGACGATAACATTGAAAGTGTTGTGATAACAATACAAATCAAAATACACATTGTAATTATTGCACCAGTCCCCGCCCCAACCCAGATAATAATCACAGGCCCTAGTGCAATTTTAGGCAAAGCGTTCAAAACAACAATATATGGGTCAAGTATTTTCCTTAGTTTTTCGCTCCACCAAAGTAATATTGCAATTATTGTTCCAAGCGTAGTTGCCAAAATAAAACCTATAAATGTTTCATATACAGTTACCCCAATATGATAAAGCATATTCCCGCTCGAAAATGTTTCTATAAGTGTATTAAACATTCTTGACGGCGAACTTAAAAAGAACGGGTCACAAACATTTGTAAGTATCAAAATTTCCCAAAGTCCCAAAAATATAACCAAAATCGTAACTTGAAAAATTATTGTAGTGATTTTATCAACTTTTTGTTTTTTTAGATATCTTTTGTGTTCATTAGAATATTGAATAATGTTCTTCTTTTTCATTAGATAACTCCTTGTAAATCAAATCAAAATACTTTGAAAAGTCTTTATACTCACGCTTTTTTAGTGGAGATAACTCTCTTGGTAAATCAATTTCAATTATCTTTTTCACTTTTGCTGGTCTATTTGATAGCACAATAACCCTGTCTGACATAGAAATCGCTTCACTTATGTCGTGCGTCACTGCTATCACTGTTTGTTTTTCTTTTGTAACAATATTTCTAACATCATCGCACACATCTAGTTTCGTTTGATAGTCTAGTGCGGAAAATGGCTCGTCTAAAAGCAGTATTTTAGGGCTTAGACAAAGTGTTCTAATTAGTGCAACCCTTTGTCGCATACCGCCCGAAAGTTCGCTTGGATAACTATTTTTGAAGTCATAAAGCCCATATTGTTTTAGCAAATACTCCACACGCTCTAAACTTTTTTCGTCTTTTGCTTTCTTTTTAAGTTCAAGTCCAAGCGTGACATTTTTGTATATCGTTCGCCACTCAAACAAGTTATCTCTTTGGAACATATATCCCACATCAAGTGGACTTGCTATTTTTTCGCCGTCTAAAAGTATCTCTCCGCTTGATGGCTTTATTAACCCTGCAATAAGCGAAAGTATAGTTGTTTTTCCGCAACCACTTGGTCCAACAATGCTAACATATTCGTGCTTTTGTGTAGAAAAATTTAGCCCACTTAAAGCCAATGTTTCGCCGTCTTTTGTGTGATAGGAAAGCGAAATATCTTTTAATTGTAAATAATCTTTCATTTGTTATTACTCTCCAAATCATTGTAGTTTTTCCATGCGATAATCGACTCCTCATGAATGCCATACATCGGACGAATAACCTCCATGCCCGGGAAGTTATCGCTGTGCAGCTTCGGCGGCATGGTCTGAATCATTGAGCTGTAGAACATACCCATGACAACCGTTTCAATGACATCATTGAAGTGATGACCAAGCGCAATTTTGTTGCAGCCCAGCTCTCGCGCCTTGCTGTACAAATGACCGCGGCGCATACGAGCGCACAGATAACACGGGTCTTTTTCCGTCTTATTGGCTACCGCGAAGATATTGGTCTC
>CAYQLL010000139.1:0-2501 GCA_964418405.1 uncultured Christensenella sp.
CAAAAACTGCTTGCTCCTTTTTCTTTTTGGCAAGTTTTCTATTACCCATTCTTATACCATCTTCATCATAATCGCCTGAATTGGTTATTATATTTTTTCTAAGCAAAGATTTTTTATTGACTTGTTTTTTCTCTTCAATTTGTCTATTTGATTTATTTTTATTGCCATAGTTTCGTTCTGGTTGAGATAAAACAGAGCTACTTTCCGTTGGTTCAAAAACCTTGAAAGCATTTTGTTTTGAAGATACAAAATTATTATTTCTATTGTATTGTTTTTGTCCATTTGGATTATAATTGCGTTGATTTTGATAATTTGAGAATTGGCGTTCTTTGTTACCAAATTGCTTTTGATTACCAAAACTTTGCCTATTGCCGTTAAACTGCCTTGGTTTGCCATCAAATTGACGATTATTTCCGCCAAATTGACGATTGTTATTACTTCTATCAGTAAAACTTTTGGACTTTGAGTAAATTATGTTAATGTCTTGTTTTGTTTCTTGTGTGACTGTGTTAACTTTGTTTGAAGTGGTCGTTTTTTCTTCTCGTTTAGGTTGATTTTGAACTTCTTGAGTTGTTGGAGCATGTTGCTCTTGAGATTTTTGAATAACTATATCCTTTTGTCTTTTTATATCTTGAACTATACGCATTTCATCTTCAAGTTGATTTTTTGATGCTCTAAGTTCACGCAAAAAAACTTGCAAAGCTCCACTTGTTTGAACTCTGTAGATAGACTTTAGATTATTTAACACATTTGTATTTTTTTCCGTTTGATTCGCCAAATTATTCACCTCTAACAATTTTTATTATTTCTTGTGATAAACCTAAATTTTTTACCCCAACTATTTTACAATTTTCAATTGTAACAACTTTTTGAAATTCTTGTTCGTCTAATTCAATTATCTCACAATTTAGTGCATTTTTGCAAGTATTTACGATTTTTTCTAAATTTCTTCCATGAATATTTGAGTAAATTATAAGATATAACTTCTTTTTGTAATTTTTAAGGTTATCTGCACCTATTATCAAATAACCTGCTTTGTTTGAAATATTTATTAAACCTTTAACCTTGTTTATTTGTTGTATTTGCAAATTTAATATCCTCAACTATTTTATTATACATTTCCATGTCAAAATTCTTTTTGTAAACTCTGTTGAATATCTTCCTTTTTTCTATTTGTTCAATACATAGTGTACTATTACAAATATAACAAGCCTTGCCACATTTTTGCTTTTTGTTGTCTAATGATAATATATTGTCATTGCACACAATTCTATTCAAACTTTGTTTATTGTATTTTTGTCTACAAACTTGACACAATCTTTGCACTTGCCTCATCATTCACCATCAGTGCCAATATCTTCAAGATTAGCGAAATTATCGTCTTCACCAAGTTCTGAGAGTTCGTATTCAACTTCTTTAACTTCGTTGCTTTGTTCAACAGAGCTTTGAGGTTTAACATCAATTTTCCAACCCGTAAGTCTTGCTGCAAGTCTAACATTTTGTCCGCCCTTACCAATTGCGAGGGACAACTTGTCGTCTGGAACAATAACTCGTGAAGATTTCAAACTCTCATTTATCTCAACACTTAAAACTTTTGCCGGACTTAATGCATTTGCAATATATTCAAGAGGATCATCTGAATATGGAACAAGATCAATTTTTTCACCATTTATTTCGCCCATAATTGTGTTGATTCTTTGTCCACGATTTCCAACACAGGCACCAAGTGCATCTATGTGTGGTTTTGTTGCACAAATTGCGACTTTACTTCTGTTCCCAGCATCACGAGCAATGTTTTTTATTTCAACATCGCCATTCTCAACTTCTGGAATCTCAATTTCAAAAAGCTTTCTAAGAAAACCTATGTTACTTCTTGAAACTTGAATTTGAACACCCCTAAATGAGTCTCTAATTTTTTTTACATAAACCTTAACTCTGTCATTGACATGGAAAACTTCGCCCGGAATTTGATCTGTTTCAAGCATAACGCCTTCCGTGTGCGAACCTGCAATTTGTACATAAACAACACCTTGCTCAATTCTTTTTACAATTGTTGTTAAAAGTTCGTCCTCCTTCTCACTAAGTTCACCTAAAGCGATCTGCTTTTCCATCTCTTTTAGTTTTTGCATAACAACTTGTTTTGCTGTTTGTGCAGCAATTCTTCCAAAATCCTTAGTATTCTCTTCTTGGGCAATCACATCACCAACTTTACAAGATACCTTAATCTTTTTTGCATCTTCAAGCAAAATTTCTTTATCTGGGTTTTCAACTTGCTCAACAACGGTTTTGTAACTATAAATTTTTATCGTGTTCTTTTCTTTGTTAAGCTTTACTTCAGCACTTTTGGCCTCTCCATACATTTTCTTGTATGCAGATGTTAAAGCTGACTGCAATGTTTCGATAAGTTGGTCCGAACTAATTTTTTTTGTTGTTTCAAGTTCTTCTAAAGCTTGAAAAAAATCTTTGTTTGTCATTTTATTCTCCTTAAAATTTTATCACTG
>CAYQLL010000140.1:0-2494 GCA_964418405.1 uncultured Christensenella sp.
CTTTTAAGTAATGCTTCCAGCATAATTATTCTTTGCTCTTCGCTTAACTTGGATAAAACATCACTCATCAATTTGTCTTGTTCATCTTGTACTTTTTGAACCATGTCTGGTGTCAATTGGAAATTTGTGTTATCAGCAACAAAACATAAATTAGACATTTTTTCCCTTGATGACAGTCCGGTTAAAATATTCATTGCTTCTTTTTTGGTTATTTGTTTGTTATTGCTATAGTTGTAATATTTTTCCGTATACATGTCATAGTATACTTGTGAAAGTTTGGCACCAAGTAATTTTTGAATTTCGTATGTTGAGTAGCAATCCTCGGGTAAATCGCCACCAACACTTACAAGTATATTTGAATTCGAATAGGTGTCTTTAAGATATTTATTAACTTGATCCAAAGTCAGTTCTTTAACCTTGTGTATTTGGTTATTAAAGAATATTTCAGTTCCTTCTAAATATCTGTTAAATAATTTCATTGGATTGATGGTTTTTGTTCTGTTTTTTCTGTCAATCTCGTGAGTTAATATTGCATTTTTACATCTATCTAATTCTTCTTGTGTTATACCTTCTTGTGCAATTTTGTTGATTATTTTTCCAAGTACTTCAATTGTTTCATTAACTTTTTCTTTGCTTGTTAGGGCATAAAAGGAATTCAGCGCCATATTTCCTTGTAGTATGTATGGCAAGAATTGAGCGGTATATACAAGTCCACGTTTTGTTCTCAGTTCTTTAAGTAGTCTACCTGCGAAATCGTTAAATATATAATTTTCAACATATGAATAGAGGTGTGTTTCGCGTTCGGGTTTTCTTGACATATATGAAACTGCCACTTCCACAGTGTGTTGGTTTGGGTCATGCAACTTGAATATATAATTTGATGGATCATAGTATTTTGTTTTCTCATACTTAAATTTCTTTTCAGGGCAAGATTTAACTTTGGATATGAAGTATTTTTCCATCTTTTCTTTTATTTCATCAAAACTTTGGTTACTTACAACAGTTATAACCATATTTTCGCCAACGAAATTGTTATTGATATAGTCGTTGAGTACTTTCGAATTAATTTGCGCGATATCTTCTTTCGTGCCAAGGATATTATTGTTATATGACTTTGGAATAGTGATTGATGATATCATTTCGTTAAACACACTGTATTCTTCCTCAACTTCATCATCACACATATTTATTTCTTCATCAATGGCTTGTCGTTCAAGATTTATTGATTGTTCATCAAAATCTTTATTAAACAAAAGGTTCGAATAAAGTTTCAAACATTTATCCAAATTGCTGTTTGGGCAATCTCCATAAAGCATAACATAGTGATTGGATGTAAATGCATTATAACTAAGGTCGGAATCTTTAAACTCTTTGGCAATATAGGTCTGACTATATCTCTTTGTTTCTTTTATAAGCATATGCTCCAAGAAATGTGCTGTTCCTGGGATGTTATCGGCTGATGAACCACCCAAAAAACCAGCATAAAATTGTGTTGTGTTGTTTACATTGTGTTTATAATAAATCAAAGTTGCTCCATTAGGGAACTTATGAACTCTGTGATATTCTGATAAATGTGCCATAAAAACTCCTTGTATAATCAAAGTTATTTTATCACTATTTTATGCTTTTGTAAATACCCAACTTGAAATTATGGGCAATTTTGTGTTGCAAAAATCTATTTATATGATATAATACACCTAGTATAAAGAGAGGATAGAATGAAAAATAAAGCAATAACATCACGCGACGAAGACTTTGCAAAGTGGTACACGGATGTTGTGAAAGCAGCAAAACTTGCCGAGTATTCCAACACCAAAGGTTGTATCGTCTTTGAACCAAACGGCTATGCACTTTGGGAAAAAATGCAACAAACATTGGATTTAATGTTCAAAAAACTTGGGCATCAAAATGTGTATATGCCAATGCTTATCCCGGAGAGCTTACTCAAAAAAGAAGGTGAACTTATTGAAGGCTTTGCTCCAGAATGTGCTTGGGTTACAATTGGTGGGCAAAACAACTTGGACGAAAAACTTGCAATACGACCAACAAGCGAAACACTTTTTAGTGACTACTATTCACTTAAAATAAAGTCATATCGTGATTTACCAAAAAAGTATAATCAATGGTGCAGTGTTATGCGTTGGGAAAAGGAAACAAGACCATTTTTAAGGACACGTGAATTTTTGTGGCAAGAAGGTCACACCATCCACGAAAGCGAAAGCGAAGCTATGGACGAAACTTTGACAATGCTTAATTGTTACAAAACATTTTTTGAAGATTATCTTGCTATCCCAGTTATTACTGGGAAAAAGACTGAAAAAGAAAAATTTGCTGGGGCGGAAACAACATACACTTGCGAGGCACTTATGTATAATGGAATTGCACTTCAAAGTGCCACAAGTCACTATTTTGGGCAAAAATTCAGCAAGGCATACGACATAAAATTCCTAAATCGAAACAACGAGTGGGAATATGCCTATCAAACATCTTGGGG
>CAYQLL010000141.1:0-2395 GCA_964418405.1 uncultured Christensenella sp.
AGACGAATATTTGTCCGCAATTGCACCCATAAGTTTTCGCTTTTTCTTGTCACGATTGCCACCACATCCAAACAAACAATAAAGTTGCCCGTCCGTTATATCGTTTGCAGTTTTAAGCACATTTTCAAGTCCGTCGGGCGTGTGTGCAAAGTCAATAATAATTTTTTTGTCGCCAAAAGTTATCACATTAAATCTGCCGTCAATATTTTTCACACTCTCAATGCCATTTTTTATTGTGTCAATATTCGCACCCAAAAAGTAGCAACAAGTTGCACTCGCAAGTGCGTTATAAACATTAAACATTCCAAATAGATTTGAATGAATGCTTGTTACATTGTCGCAAATATTCATTACATAAGATGTGCAATCTTTGTTTATATCAACGCAAAACGCATCGCTTGGGTTTTTTAGACCAAAAGTTACGCACGTTTCAAATTTACTTGCAACTTTTTGCCCTAGACTGTCATCAACATTAACTATCATTAAATCTTTTTCATCAAAAAAACTTTCTTTTGCTTTGGCGTAATTTTGCATAGTCTTGAAATAGTCCAAGTGATCTTGCGTTAAATTAGTTAATATCTTGCACACAAAATTTACGCCATACACTTTTTTTAGTGCAATTGCGTGAGCTGACACTTCCATAACAACAAAATCTATTTTCGCTTTTTTCATTATCGATAAAATGTGGTGCAAGTCAATTGGGTCTGGGGTCGTGAGTTTTGCTTCAATAAATTCGTTTTGGAAATATATGCCGTTTGTCCCAATAAGTCCAACCCTTTTGCCCGATTGCTCTAAAATATTTTTAATAATAAAAGATGTTGTAGTCTTGCCGTTTGTTCCCGTTATCCCAATAACTTTGACGTCTTTTGTGTCGTAAAAGTTTTGACTTATTATTGCAAGTGCCACTCTTATATCTTTCACAACAACAACTTCGCATTCACACTCTATATATTTTTCGCATACAATAACAACTGCTCCGTTTGCTATTGCGTCGCCAACTAATTTGAACCCATCGACCTTTCCAGCGAAACAGAAAAACATTCCGTTTTGCATTTTGTTTTGTGCATACAAACTTAATGTGTCTATTTCAATGTCCTTATATTTTAATATATTCTCTATAACATCAACACCACTAAGTAAACTTTTTAATTTCATATTTTCTCCTTGCTTTCATATATGTATATGATAATACAAATAATTTTATTTGACTTATACTTCGCAAAAATAGTCAAAAAGTTCATTTTTTTGCAAAAATAAAATAATTGCGAAAAAATATTGCATTTTTGCTTAGCATTTATCAAAATTTGTGGTATATTATATACGCTGGAAATTTTAATACACCAACTGGGTCTTGTGGGAGATTTTGTCTTGCCAAAGGCAAGACAAGTTTGCTTTTCGCAAACCCACCGCTCTTACGAGCGGTGGCATCTCCCACACACGCTCCAATTTTTGAGCATACACTTTAATCTATAGGAGAACATATGAACACAAACACAACTAACGCATTTTTTTTGGAAGAAATAAACAACCTATCAAGTTTAGATGCAAATCTACTTGTCACCATGGGTGAAGAAATGTATCACGAACAAATAAAAACTTTGATAAATCAAGTTTTGGAAAATAATAAAATAAAAATTATCTTGCTCGCTGGTCCATCATCTTCTGGCAAAACCACAACAAGTCTACTTATCTCAAAAGGACTTGAAGAACACAACAAAAAAAGTTTAACAGTGTCACTTGATGACTTTTTCTTAGACAGAGAGCACACCCCCCTACTACCAAATGGCAACTATGACTATGAGAATATAACTGCAATTGACCTAAAACTATTCAACGACTTCATAAACGACCTACTCACAAAAAAGAAAGCACAGATGCCATTATACGATTTCGTGACTGGTAAAAAAAATAAAACCAAAACTTTAGTCGAATATGACGACGAAACATATATAATAATTGAAGGTTTGCATGCACTTAACCCAATCATAATAAACCAACCGAAAGAAACATTGTTCAAGGTGTACATTTGTGCTTTGTCTGATTTTAACTATAACAATTCATGTCTAATCTCTTTCACAGACCTACGCCTTATGCGACGTTGTATCCGCGACTACTACACCCGCGGGAGAACGATTGACCAAACAATCTTGGGTTGGGATGAAGTCCGCGACGGCGAAAGAAAATACATTGATCCATTCAAAAACGATGCCGACTTTTTTATTGACTCCACACATATATATGAGCCACTTATCTTTGCATTTGACCTGCAAGACAAACTAAACTCAAGCACACTACAAAAAGCAAAGTCTCTCGCCCAAATGCTCGCACATTGTCAAAAACTTTCAAAATCTTTTATCCCAAACACTTCACTTCTAAACGAGTTTTTCAAAAAATA
>CAYQLL010000142.1:0-2385 GCA_964418405.1 uncultured Christensenella sp.
ATGTAAAAGACATTAAAAATGGTGCAAAGTACAAAGTTATGCTTGCACAAACTGAAAATTTGCAAGAAAGTTTGCAAATACTTAAAAAAATTGTTGTGTAAAATGTTGTTTTGTTGTAAAATATGTATATAAGGGGGGGATGCTATGAAAAAGACAATAAAAGATATTGATGTAAATGGGAAAAGAGTATTTTTGAGAGTTGATTTCAACGTCCCACTTTCTGAAAATGGTGAGGTTTTGGATGCAACAAGAATTGAAAACGAACTTCCAACAATTGCTTATTTACTCAAAAATAATGCCAAAGTCATAATTTGTTCGCATCTTGGCAGACCAAAGGGTGAAGTTGTGCCAAAACTTAGTATGATTAATATTGCAAAATATCTTGTGAAGTGCATTCATTGCAAAATTCGTTTTTCGTCCTCCGCGATTGGAGATGAACCCAAAAAACTTATAGATGAAATGAATTTTGGTGAAGTATTGGTTTTGGAAAATATAAGATTTTATAAGGAAGAAGAAGAAAATTCACCAGTGTTTGCAAGCAAACTTGCATCGCTTGCGGATATTTATGTTAATGATGCTTTTGGTTGTGCACATAGGAAACATGCATCAACATACGGAATTGCAAAACTATTGCCAAATGCTGTTGGTTTTTTGATGGGCAAAGAAATTAACACCATAACAGAAGTGCTAAACAATCCGCATAGACCATTTGTTGCAATACTTGGCGGAGCAAAGGTTAGTGACAAATTAACAGTTGTTGAAAATTTGATAAACAAATGTGACAAAATCTTGATAGGCGGTGGAATGGCATACACATTTTTGAAAGCAAAAGGCATCAAAGTTGGGACTTCGCTTGTTGAGGAAGATATGATTGAAAAGGCAAGTGGCATACTTTGCAAGGCAGAGGAGAATAATGTTGAGATAGTCTTGCCGATAGATCACACTTGTTCAGGTGTGTTTAGTCCGACTGCATACCCAATATACGTCAAGACTCAAGACATACCAGACAAACTTATGGGGCTAGATATTGGAACGAAAACTATAAATAAATATGTTAAGATAATCAAAAAAGCAAACACTGTTATTTGGAATGGACCTATGGGAGTTTTTGAGTTTTCAAATTTCCTAAATGGGACAAAACAAATTGCAAAAGCAGTTGCAAAAAACAAGGGTTACACCATTGTTGGAGGTGGAGATAGTATTAGTGCAATAAACAAACTTGGACTCAGTAAAAAAATTTATCATATTTCCACCGGCGGTGGTGCAAGTTTGAAACTTATTGCTGGGGAAGAACTACCCGGTGTGGAAGTTATTGAAGATGTTTAGGAGAAATAATGAAAAAGTTGATTGTTGCAAATTTCAAAATGAACACTACTGTGAAGGAATTTTCATATTACCTTGACAAGTTTTTGCCACTCGTGAAACAATCAAAAAATAGCATTGTGCTTTGTGTTCCGTACACACATTTGATGATGGCAGAACAGAAACTTGTTTCAACACAAATAAAATTTGGTGCACAAAATTTGTCAACAGGGGACAATGGTGCATTAACTGGCGAAATTTCAAATATTATGATAAAAGACCTAGGTGCAAGTTATGTCATCGTTGGACATAGTGGAAGGCGTCAACTTTTCAAGGAAACAGATGAACAAATAAACAAAAAAATAATTAAGGCACTTGCAGTCAACCTTAAAGCAATTGTTTGTATAGGTGAAACAAAAACGGAGAAAAATGCAAATAAAACAAGCGAAGTTATCAAAAAACAACTTGAAATCGCACTTGGTGGTCTTTATGAAAATGAACTTGAAAATATTATCATTGCATACGAGCCTGTGTGGGCTATTGGCAGTGGAAAAGTACCCCAAGCCAAAGAAATTGAACAAATTGTGAAAGATATTAGGCACTTTGTTTTGGAAAATTTTTCAAAAGAAGCTAGCGAAAAAATTACAGTGCTTTATGGCGGAAGTGTCAATGATGCAAATTGTCAAAATTTTCTAAAAATAAATGGTATCGATGGTTTGCTTGTTGGTGGAGCGTGCTTAGATGTTAATAAATTTGCAAAAATCGTGGTATAAAATACAAATTATGTGATGTTATGTTATTCACTTTACTCATAACCCCAATTGTCAACGCAATTCCACAATATCTTATGACATCATAGTTTGAATAACTATCAGTTTTGTTTGAAAATGACTTCGGTGCTTTCAGATAAAACTTCCGATAATGTAAAAATATGAAAGGAGGGAAAATTATGGTAAATAGCGACAAAAAGTTTTTGTTTTTTGTAGTTTATTCTATTGTACTGTTGTTTACAATATATTTTTCCTACACCTTTATTTCGTCCTACATACAACAAAAACGCGAATACGAATTATTCAAACAGTC
>CAYQLL010000143.1:0-2343 GCA_964418405.1 uncultured Christensenella sp.
CAAAAAGGTGAAGGAGACAGCAAGCGAACTTAAAAAGGTTACTTGGCCAACATTTCCAAATGTTGTCAAAAAAACTGGTGTAGTTTTGGCTGTTGTGCTAATTTTTGCCGTTGTTTTGTTTGGGATAGATAGACTACTTTCATGGATATTTAGTCTGCTGATTGATAGTGTAGCATAGGAGAGATTATGGAAGAAAATTTAGAACCAAAGTGGTATGTTCTTCACACATATTCGGGATATGAAAATGTTGCAAAAGAAAATCTTGAGACAATGACAATCAAGTATGGCTTGCAAGATAGAATTATGGACATAATCATTCCAATGGAAAATGTTGTTGAAGAGAAAAACGGAAAGAAAAAACTTATTCAAAGAAAAATTATGCCTGGTTATCTTCTCGTAAAAATGCGTTATGGTGACGATATTTGGCACAACGTGACAAGAACACGTGGCGTAACTGGTTTCACAGGTCCAAAAGGTCGTCCACTTGAACTTACACCACAAGAAGTTCAAAGAATGCACCTGGAGCGTGTTGTTGTGGACATTGACCTAGCTCAAGGCGACGAAATTAAAGTTATTGAAGGTCCACTCGATGGCACAATAGGAAAAGTAACTGAAGTAAACACAAACACTTCACGTTGCAAAGTTGCCGTTGAAATGTTTGGTCGTGAGACTGTTGTTGAATTTGATTATTCGCAAGTTCAAAAAATTCAAAAGTAAACATACACAAAAGTTTACATTAAAATTATTTTGGTTTTATCAAGCAAACGCTTGTTAAAATATATACTGTGGGAGAAGGAAATTTGCTGTCCTTTGCAAACACCACATTAAGGAGGAATTTATTATGCCAGCAAAAAAAATTAACGCAATTGTAAAATTGCAATTGCCAGCAGGTAAAGCCACCCCGGGACCACCAGTAGGTTCATCACTTGGTCCTCACGGGATAAATATTGCAGGTTTTACCAAAGAGTTTAATGATAAAACTGCTCACCAAGCAGGTCTTATCATTCCTGTTGTGATAACAATTTATCAAGACAGATCATTTGACTTCGTGCTTAAAACTCCACCAGCAGCCGTTTTAATCAAAAAGGCGCTTGGACTTGAGTCAGCATCGGGAAAGCCAAACAAACAAAAAGTCGGAAAATTAACTTTGGCACAAGTTCGCGAAATCGCAGAAACAAAAATGCCAGACCTTAACGCTTCATCAGTTGAACAAGCAATGTCTATGATTAAAGGCACTGCAAGAAGTATGGGCGTTACGGTTGAAGAGTAGTGCTACCAAGGAGAGAAGTATGAGTAAAGGTAAAAGATATTTAACAATAAAAAATGCAATTGATAGCACAAAACTTTATGATCCAAAGGAAGCATTTGAAGTTTTGACAAGTGCTCCGAAAGCAAAGTTTGATGAAACAGTTGAACTTCACGTACGTTTGGGTGTTGATGGAAGAAATGCAGACCAACAAGTTCGTGGTGTTGTTGTACTTCCACACGGAACAGGAAAAAAAGTTAGAGTTTTGGTTATAGCAAAAGGCGATAAGGCAACAGAAGCTGAACAAGCAGGTGCAGACGTTGTCGGTGCAGAAGATATTGTCGCAAAAATTGCAAACGACAACTGGCTTGACTTTGATGTTTGTATCACAACTCCAGATATGATGGGTGTTGTTGGAAGAATCGCGAGAGTACTAGGACCAAAAGGTCTTATGCCAAACCCAAAAAGTGGAACGGTTACAATGGATGTTAAAAAGGCTATAAACGATGTAAAAGCTGGTAAGGTTGAGTATCGTTTGGACAAATCAAATAATATCCACGTTGTACTTGGAAAACTAAGTTTCGGTAGTGAGAAGCTTGCTGAGAACTATGACACATTAATCGGTGCCATAATCAAAGCAAAACCAGCTTCTGCAAAAGGACAATATATTAAAAATGTTGTTGTTGCAAGTAGTATGGGGCCTGCTATTAAGCTTAACACCCGCCAATAAAAACAAAAAAGAATCCCCAATAGCTTCGTTTCTGGAAAATTTGCCACACAGTCATTTGCGTAGGCAAACTCCTGCGTGGACAAATTTTCCGAGCCTTGCTCTTGGGGTTCTTTTTTGTTTTTATCTGTTAAATAGGCAAAGATGCTTTATTATATAATCATCATTTGCGTAGGCGCAAATATCATTGCCTGTGTACACGCAATATCGTTCAAATTGTGTTCCCAGCCCAAACGCACTTGGCTCGATGTGTGTCATATCGCACCAGTGAAAATGGCGAGTATATCCCCCAGTGCAAACGCACAATGTTAGTGCTATGTGTCACACCGACCCCGCGAAGCGGGCGAGCGTGTTCCCTTGTGTAAACGCA
>CAYQLL010000144.1:0-2318 GCA_964418405.1 uncultured Christensenella sp.
AAAATTTTGCCATTTACAGTAACCTTTCCATCTAAAATTAGTTGTTCACATTTCCTTCTGGATGCCACGCCACACAAGGCGAGATATTTGTTTATTCTCATATGTTTACCATTTCGCGATAATGTCTTTTAGTATATCGCTTATCCTATTAGATTTTACATCTTCCATAGTATATATTTTTTCACAAAATAGCAAGCGATTATCCAAATAAATTTTAATATTTCCAACAATTTGCCCAACTTTTAGCGGTGCAGACAAGTTTTCTGGCAAATTGACCTGCGTTTTAATAAGCAATTCTTCATCACTTGTAAGTGGATAACAAAAACCTTGTTTTGTGTATAACTTAACATATTGTTTGTTGGAATTTTGCACATTAACCTTTTTGATGTAGGCATAATCTGGCAAAAGCGTGACAAAATTATACTTTGCAAAACATTCGTCTAGGTGCATAGAACTTTCTTCAAACATTGGTCCGCAATCAAGCACAACACAAACTAAGTGCATATTCCCACGCCTTGCACTGCTAACAAGACACCTTCCAGCGTGATTTGTGAACCCCGTTTTAACACCAATCGCACCATCATATGTCCACAAAAGTTTATTTTTGTTTTTTAGATACCTATAACCATTATCGCCGTTTGGTATTTTAGTGTTTTTTGTTGTGACAATTTCTTCAAATATTGGGTACTTGTAACATTCCGCTGTAATCAATGCTAAATCATAGGCAGTTGTGTAATGACCATCTTCGTCAAGACCGTGCGGATTAGTAAAGTTGGAATTTACTGCACCAAGTTTATGCGCTTCGCTTGTCATAAGTTTTGCAAAGTCATCGACACTGTTTGATATATGAAGTGCTAGTGCAGTGGCAGCATCATTGCCAGAAACTAGCATCATACCAAGCAAAAGTTCGCGAACAGTCAAAACTTCACCCTTTTTCAAATATATTGACGTTCCGCGTATACCAATTGCTCTGTCATCTATGTTAACTTTCTCGTCAAAATTAGTGCAATTTTTAAGGACAGTCAAAAAAGTTACAATCTTTGTTGTGCTGGCGTTAGCCCGTCTTTCATCCTTATTGTTCTCGATTAGCACCCTTTTTGAAGTGCTTTCAATAACACACATTGATTTAGAACTATCACTTGCATAAACACTATATGTTGTATTATGCACAAACATAGTACTACAACATAATGTCATTAAAAGTAGCAAAAATGCCACAACAAAATAAGGTCTAATATTCTTTTTCATTGTCTGTTACCTTTAACTTTGATGCTAATGCATTTATTATATTAAGAATTGTTTGATATGCATTTTTGTTTTCTATATCAATAAACTTTATTTCGTTATCGTTTTCAACAATAAACCCTATTGGCGTGATTGATGCCCCGCCACCACTTCCGCCACAAGTTGGAAATGGTAATTTTTTATTCATTGGGTCATATTCCCCACCGCCAACAACATAACCAACCGAAACTTTATTGACTGGAATTATAATATTATTATTTGGTGTTATAATTGGGTCACCAATAATTGTGTTGGTTTTAACCAAATCTTCCACTTTGGCAATGGCGGTCGACACAAAATTTTCAAGAAAATTTGGGTTATTGTTTATTTCTTTCATATGCTCTCCTTTTCAAACTTACAAGCGATACAATCAAACTATATAATAAGTCATACAATGTTATTTTTACACATAAATCAATTTTTATTAAAAATATATTTTGATTGAATTTTGGTTCAATAAAAGTTGATAAAGTGGCAGTATATTTTTTTGTTTTAAGATATGCAAAAAGCGTTTTTGAAAGTGCAATCACAGTTCCGCACTGCATTGCCGTTGAATATGCATCCATTGTGCCAATTTTTGCATTGACATCTAAGTATTTTAGCATTGTTTTATCTTTTATATTTGCAACAAATTGATTAATAAAATACACTTGCCCAAATGATAATTGTATGTTTATTTCCTTTTCTTTTTTATTTAGAAAATAGTATATTTTGTTATTGTTATACACAAGTTTAATTTTTATAATCTTTATATTAAATAGTGATATAACAAGCAAAACATATCCCGCCAAAGCGTTTACTTCAACATTGACTTTAATTTGCATATACACAGTTATAAGTATAATAAAAAATAGCGGTATGGCTAGATATAAACTTTCCATATCACTATTGTTTGTATAAATCAAATTGTTATGCAATCACACTGCGTCGTTTTGTTCATCTTTTGGTGTAAAGTCCATCTTTTGAATATTGTTTGCTTTTAACACTTCATCAACTCGATCCAACATCTCTTGGTCTTCTGCTTTTATTTGCTT
>CAYQLL010000145.1:0-2280 GCA_964418405.1 uncultured Christensenella sp.
CAGCAACTCTTTATGATACTTCCAAGCTTAAAGGAAAAGACAAATATGCACTTTGTAACTATCGAAGATGACGATTATCCCGAAAAACTTTTACAACTTGACCAACCACCACTAATTTTGTACTATAAAGGCGACTTAAGTCTTACAAATTCGCCTTGTATTGCAATGGTAGGCACAAGAAAACCAACATACTATGGGCAAGATGTCACACAGAAGTTTGCAAAAGAATTAGCCGAGGAAGGTTTTACAATTGTGAGTGGACTTGCTCTCGGTGTGGACAAAATTTCGCACGAAACTTGCTTAAAAGAAGAAGGAAAAACAATTGCAGTGCTTGGTAACGGCTTTGAGCATATGTATCCAGCAATGAATGCAAGTTTGGCAAAGCAAATTGAAAAGTCTGGACTATTAATCACGGAATATTATCCATCGTTCAAGGCAACAAGTTATTCTTTTCCAGCGAGAAATAGAATTATAGCGGGACTAAGTCAAGGTGTGCTTATAACCGAAGCGGGCGAGAAAAGTGGGGCGCTATACACAAAAGACTTTGCCTTGGAACTTGGGCGAGATGTTTTTTGCGTGCCGGGTAACATAAACAACATAAATTGTGCCGGAACCAATAATATCATAAAGAGTGGACACGGAGCGTGTGTAACTTGCGTGCAAGACATATTAACTGTTTATGGAATAGAAAAAACAAAGAAAAAAGACAAAAAAATTCAACTCAATTTTGACGAAAAACGAATTTTTGAGTATTTGTCAAAAGGTGAACAAAGTTTTGACGATTTACAAATTTATACAAATCTTTCGGTACAAACTTTGAATACTTATTTGACAACTATGCAAATTCGTGGAATAATAAAAAAACTACCTGGAAATTATTACGCAATTTAGGAGGATAAATGAAACTTGTTGTAATAGAATCTCCTGGAAAAAGGGAGACATTGCAAAAATATTTAGGAAAAGACTATCTTGTTGTGTCATCAAAAGGTCACGTAAGAGATTTACCAAAAAACTCTTTTAGTGTTGACCTAAACAATAATTATGAACCAAGATATGAAATTTTGCCAGACAAAAAGTCGGTTATTGAAGATATAAAACAGAAAGCCCAAAAGTGTGATGGTGTGCTTCTTGCAACCGACCCCGACCGCGAAGGAGAGGCGATTGCTTGGCATTTGGCATATTGCCTTGGAATTGACCCAAATTCAAAATGCCGAATTGTTTTTAACGAAATTAGTAAATCAGCAGTTGAAAAAGCACTAACTTGCCCAAGAGCAATTGATCTAAACTTGGTCGATGCTCAACAAGCAAGAAGAATACTTGACAGAATTATGGGATACAAACTATCCCCAATTTTATGCAAAAAAATTCAACCAAAACTAAGTGCTGGTCGTGTTCAATCTGTTTGTCTTAGACTTGTTGTTGATAGAGAAAAAGAAATTGAAGAGTTTAAGCCCGAAGAATATTGGAATATTAACGCAATTTTGAAAAAAGGTGCAAGCAAATTCAAATCATCACTATTTGAATACAAAAACAAAAAAATAAAACTATCAAACAAGACTGAAGTTGACGAAGTTTTGTCAAACCTTGGTGGTGCAAATTATATTGTTGATGATATAAAAAAGACAAAGACAAAGTCAAAAGCACCAGCACCATTCACAACAAGCACAATGCAACAGGACGCACTAAACAAACTAAATATGTCACTAAAACGCACAACATCTGCCGCCCAACTTTTGTACGAGGGCATAGATATGCCAAACGAGGGCAAAGTTGCATTCATAACTTACATTAGAACTGATAGTGTTAGAATTAGTGATGGTGCACTAGATATGGCAAGAAAATATATCGAGAAAAAATACGGCAAAGATTACCTCCCACCGAAACCAAATATTTTCCACGTCAAAGCAAATGCACAAGATGCACACGAAGCAATTAGACCAATTTCTCTTGCTCGTGACCCCGAGTGCTTAAAAAATCTTGGAATAGCGGACGCCTACAAACTTTATAAACTCATTTACGAAAGATTTGTCGCTTGCCAAATGAATGATGCTGAATATGACAATGTAACATGTCAAGTTAAAGCAAACGATTGCAAGTTTAAGGCAGTTGGCAAAACTTTGACTTTTGCTGGTTGGACAAGCGTTTACAAGACCTACGAAAATCCAAAAGATGACGACGAAAAAGACAATGCAAAACTTCCAAAATTGGAACTTGGCGAAAAAGTTGAACTTGACGAACTAAAAACCGAACAAAAATTCACAAAACCACCAGTAAGATACA
>CAYQLL010000146.1:0-2133 GCA_964418405.1 uncultured Christensenella sp.
ATACTTTTGAAGTATATCAAAAAGTTGAAATAAAAAGGAGCTAATATATGTCAAGTATAAGGACAGAACGTGCAAATTCCGAAGTTGAAAGAGCGTTAAATGATATTTTAAGAAATAAAATTAATGACCCAAGACTTAACGAATTCATAACAATAACATTTGTTGATTTATCGGTAGATTTTAGACATTGTAATGTTGGTGTAAGTGTTTACACTGGCGATAAAAAAGTTGTAATAAGTCAACTTAAAAAAAGTGAAGGCTTTATTAAAAGGGAACTTGTGAAATTGGTTGATTTGCCTTACACTCCAAAACTTAACTTTATTTTGGATGAAGGAGCAAAGCATAGTGACGATATCAATGCTATACTTGAAAAACTAAATATTCCAAAAGAAAATGAAGAAGATGAAACAAATAATTAAGCTAATTAAAAAATCGAAAAATGTGGCAGTTTTTGGTCATCAATCTCCAGACGGAGATTGTTTGGGCAGTATTTCTGCCATATCTTTTTTACTAGAAAATTTTGGCAAAAAAGTTGATGCTTTTATTGACGATGATATTCACAAAAGATTTGATTTTATGAGTTTTGACAATATCAATCAAAAAGAGCTTGATGTACAAAATTATGATTTGTTTATCTCGGTTGATGTGGCAGGATATAACCTTTTGGGGAAATATCAAGATGTATTCAAAGAAAATACCAACACAATAGCGATTGACCACCACGCATCAAGAAGTCTTTGTGGCAAAATTACATACGTCGACAGTCAAAAATCATCGTGTTGTGAAATTATATATGAGCTATTAAAGTATGCCAAAATTAAACCAACAAAAGACATTGCAACAAAGTTATATATGGGAATTGTCGATGATACCGGTTGTTTTTTGCACAATAACACAACAAGTTTAACACACAGATATGCTGGCGAACTCATAGACCTTAAAGCGGACATCAATGAAATCAATTATCATTTAGTTAAATTAATCCCAAAAAAGAATTTTGAAGTTTGGAAATTGCTTGACAATGAAATTATTTTTGACGGTGGATTAACATTCATCAAAATTTTTGAAGATTTTATGCAAAAAAATAATTTTACAAAACAAGATATAGGCGATTATGTGAATAGGCTAGTCAACATTGAGAATACTAAAATTGCTTTTGTGCTACTTGAAAAACCGAATAAAGTGTATTCGATAAGTTTGCGTTCAGTCTTTGGTTATGATGTATCTCATATTGCGAAACAGTTTGGCGGTGGGGGACATAAACAAGCAGCAGGCGGAGATATTAGGGAAAACCTAGACGAAAGTATAGAAAAACTTGTATCATTATGCAAACAAGAAATAAAAGACAAGGAAAGCGATCATGTTTGAGAAAAATGGAATTATTGTATTAAATAAACCTACTGGAATGTCGTCAAGTCTTGCTGTACAAATCGCCAAAAGGATACTAAAACCAAACAAAATTGGACATCTTGGCACACTTGACCCTCTTGGCACAGGAGTATTGCTTCTTGCCGTAAACAAGGCAACAAAACTTTTTGACGCATACCTAAACAAAACCAAAACCTATAGAGCTATATTTGCGTTTGGGAAGGAAACTGACACATTAGATAGTGAAGGTGAAGTAATAAACAAAAACGATGTGAGTGTAACATTAGAACAAGTGAGAGAGATTGCCAAGCACTTTGTTGGAGAGTTTGACCAATTGCCACCAAGATATTCGGCAAAAAAAATCAATGGCAAAAATGCTTACGAGCTTGCAAGAAAAGGTGAGGACTTTGAATTAAAAACAAGGCATGTTGTGATATATTCTTGTGATGTTCTATATAAAGTTCAAGATAACGCATTTATGTTTGAAATCAAATGTTCCGCTGGAACATATGTTAGAAGTATTTGTAGAGATATTGCGTACAAATTATCAACATATGGTACTATGTTAGCGATAATACGCACAATATGTGGTGATTATACAATAAAAGACAGTTGCACTTTGGGTGATATAAGAGAAAATAATTTTAAGTTCTTTGAAATTTAGAAGGAGAAAAATATGGTAAGATTTGGACCATCTGGAAACGAAGATACATTCTATAATGAGAAACATAAACATTCATTCGAAGCACCAAAGTGGCTTAGTGA
>CAYQLL010000147.1:0-2126 GCA_964418405.1 uncultured Christensenella sp.
GTTATGTCATAATTGTTGCTTGAGTTCACGGAGTAATATGCCAGATAGGTATCTGTAGTACTGCCGGTGGTTCCACCACCAATGTTGCATAAGAAAGTCATGCCGGATGGTTGCGTACCTGTGAATGTTATTGACGAAATGTTAGATGCTGCCAATGACGTTTTACTTGTTTTGGTTCTTAGTTGTGACACTAGATACGAAGCAAATTGGCTTGAACTGGTTCCGCTGCCGTTGTAGAGTTCGGCGTTTTTCCAAACGGCGTAGAGGGTGAAGGTGCCGGAGGTTGCAAGGTTGGTCACAGTTGCTTGGTCGTCGTAGACTTTACTGCCCGAAGCACTCGTTGCCCAGCCAGTGAATACATACCCTGTTTTGGTGAAGCCGTTGGCGGTTAATTTTTTAGCAACATCGTATGTGTGCGACGAACTTGCCGTGCTACCACCTGTGTTTCCGTTGCCGTTGTAGACAACTGTGTAGGTGTTTGCGGTCCAATGTGCGTAGAGGGTTGCACTTTGGTCTTTTGCTGTGCTTGCACTTCCGACTGTGTAAGTGCCAGTGACTTTTGTGCCACCGCTTGCTGCCGTGTACCAACCAGCAAAGGTGTAGCCGGGGCGGGTTGGGGTTGTTGAACTTAGCGTGTGAGTGTGTCTAGTGTTTGGATATGTTAAGGTCACGGTTTGTTTGCTTGGTGCTCCCGAACCGCCGTTTGCGTCATATACTAGTGAGTTGGTGTATTGTTTGCCACAATTTATCAAAGTTGAGCCATTGCCAACAAGTCCATATCCACTTGGTACGGTTGTGTTGCTTATTATCGTTGAAGCCATCGCACTATATACAGTTGAACTTGAAAACTCAACTGCCTTTGTTTGCAGTGCACTGCTTGCATTGTTGAATGTTAGTGCAGAAATTGTTGATTGTGCGGATATATATACTGGAGCATATGAACTTGCGGTTTGTGCAACTACTACTTTTGCATATGTACCGCCATTAAATGTTAAACCTTTATTGAGTGTGTACTTTGTTCCATTAGATAAATAAATATTTTGATCGCCAGATATTGTTGTACTATTAAATGCAACTTTGAATTGGTCATTTGATGCTTGATCATCGGCTCTTATACATATCACATAGTAAGAAGCAGAGTGTGATGTGAACGTACAAGAAGTGAATGTTGTGTTGGTTAGTTGTGTCCATACCGCACTGCCTTCTTGTCCTGACGCGCCACCTGTTGCATTTGATGTGAATGTACAAGAAGTGAAAGTTGAATCGCCACTTCCGCTTGCATAGAATGCACCACCATATTTATATGCCGTGTTGCTTGTAAATTGAGAATTGGAAGCGGTTACTTTTGCACCGGCTTCAAGTTCTACCGCGCCACCATAATTTGCTTTGTTAGACTGCAAAATACAATAATCTAGTGTGGTTGTTGAGTTATCCAGTCCGTGAATAGCACCACCACGAACATTTGGCTTACCTGTTGTTGATGTGTTATATGCTATATTATTGTAGAACTTGACATAAGAAGCAGAGAACGTTCCGCTATTTGCAATCAAACTATAAAGACCTGCACTGCCTTGACCATCTAGTGTAATCAAACCACTTGATGAATTGCCTTGAATGGTTAATGTTTTCCCAGATGAAACGCTGAACATATTGAAGTCCGCAGTCGCCACATTACGTTTAATTGTTGCGCTTGAAACACCACTGGCAAGTTTGATTGTCATATTCGCGTTTATTGTTTGAACAGAACTTATTGTTAAAGAAGTTACCAACAATTCAAGTGTGCTACCAGACGCCGAGTTTGCATACGTCACTGCATCTGCAAGTGTTTCAAAGTATTTTGTACCAATTTTTACTTGTGCTGCCGTCCAATGTGCGTAGATGGTGGCACTTTGGTCGCTTGCTGTGCTCGCACTTCCGACTTTGTAAGTGTCAGTGACTTTTGTGCCATTGGTTGCGTCGGTGTACCAACCTGCAAAGACATAGTCTGTTCTTGTTGGCTGTGTTGTGCTTAATGTAAATGTGTAAGAAGTGTTTGGATACGTCACTTTGGCTGTTTGTTTGCTTGGTGCTCCTGTTCCATTGTTTGCATTGTAGTTCAAGGTGTTCGTGTAGGTGTTTGCAGTCCA
>CAYQLL010000148.1:0-2086 GCA_964418405.1 uncultured Christensenella sp.
GTAAGTTCAACGTCAAGTTTAACTCCCTTTCTTTCTTTTAGTTCGTCAATCAGTTGTTCAAAGTACTTTTTCCCAACTTCCATAACAACATCACTATACATTTGAATAAATCTACGATAGCAGTCCCAAGCCCATCTTGGATTGCCAGATTTTTTGGAAATAACTTCAACAACTTCTTCGTTTAGTCCCAGGTTTAGTATTGTGTCCATCATTCCCGGCATTGATGCTCTTGCTCCGCTACGAACAGAAACTAAAAGTGGATTTTGTTTGTCGCCAAACTTTTTGCCTGTGATTTCCTCCATTTTTGAGATATATTCCATAATTTGTGCTTGAATTTCTGGGTTAATTTGACGACCGTCTTCATAGTACTGTGTACACGCTTCGGTTGAAATTGTGAAGCCTTGTGGTACTGGAAGTCCAAGATTTGTCATTTCAGCCAAGTTAGCACCTTTTCCGCCCAAAAGTTCACGCATTTTTGCGTTACCTTCGGTAAACAAATAAACGTATTTTTTTGCCATATGTTTCCTCCTATATAAAAATACTTTGTTATTTTACAATATCAAAAAAAAATTAGCAACTAAATAGTAAAAGTTGCTAAAAATTTTTTGTATTTTTAAAAAATGATCACAAAATATTTAGTTTTTTGCCAAATCTATGCTCAAAATTGATATTAAGCACACTCATTGCTTCGTTTTCGCTATCTTTTGAAAGTTTGAGCGAGGGAAGTTTTTCATAAGGTGTGTCAAACAACAGTTTGAAAGTTTTATGACATCTTGGCGAAATTTCAACACAGTTCGCGGTCTTGCATCCACTGCAAACGACTTCGCCAAAATCTAAGTTGATATATCTTTTTTGCACAAAATTTTGTCCACACACTGAACATTTTGAAAGTGCAAGTTTGTACCCAACCGCATCAAAAATATCTAGCAGATATTTTACAAGCACATATTTATCGTTGACATCATCATAGCAAATTGAGCCAATCGCTTTCAAAGTCTCCACAAATAAAGCGGGATTTTTCTCGCCTTGTGGCAACACAGTTTTTACGGTGTCCAAAATGGCACAAGCACAGTATAACTTGTCCAAATCTTTTGTTATTTCATAAAAACTGTCACGGACATCCACACTCGTTATAACTTTTGATGGCAAAGTAATTAAAAATTCACCAAAGCAAAAAGGTTCTTTGGCAAATTTAAGCTTTGCTTTTTCTGACTTGACTGATTTTAGTGTACAAACAATTATCCCATTCTCAAGTGTGAACAATGTCACAAGCTTATCCTTTTCCTTGTAGTCAACCGAACCTAGCACAAGTGCCGTTTGTTTTATCGTATCCAACTATAGTTCCATTCCTTCATCAAAATTTTTGTTATCATCAGTATACAAGTCCTGATATTTTCCATATTGAATTGCACTAAATAGCATATAGGCGGAAACACTTCCTGTCTTTTCAAAAATTTTCCAAAGCGTTTTTGCATTGTCACAAACAAAATTTTCCATTAGTATTCCCTCCTTGTTTTTTCACTACTAGTATAGTATATTATATGCAAAATTCAAAGAATAATTTACAAATTTTTATTATTCTTCATCGATTTTGTATCCAAACTCGGTCAAAAGGTTGGTGCTTTCTCGCCAATTCTTCTTGGTTTTAACAAAAAGTTTCAAAAGGACTTTTTTACCTGTCAAGTTTTCAAGTTCAACTCTCGCCTTTTCACCAATATTTTTGAGCATACTACCCTTTTTGCCAATAACAATTGACTTGTGGCTATCTTTTTCGCAAATAATATCGGCATCAATTATCACAAGATTGGTTTTTTCTTCAAAATTAACTATATCCACGCTAATACCGTGAGGAATTTCCTCTTGCAAAAAGTAAAGTGCCTTTTCTCTTATAGTTTCGCTGGCGATGAATTTAAGTGACTTGTTTGTGTAGTAATCTTCGTCGTACTCAAAATTTTTTACATCACTTTCTGGCAAAAACTTTAGCACAACATCAACAAGTTCTTGCAAATTTTTACCCTTTACGCTTGAAATTGGCACAATTTCGTCAATTTCAATAACTTTTGACAATTTGTCTATTATTGGCAAA
>CAYQLL010000149.1:0-2081 GCA_964418405.1 uncultured Christensenella sp.
CTTGCAAGCCTACCTTAATAATAACCCTAAAGGAGAATAATATGGAAGAAAAAAAACAAGACGAAAAACAAGAGTTGGACATTGTTGATATTTTACTTGACGAAGACAATGAAGAGCCAATCACACTTTATGATGAAAATGACAAGGCAATAAAGTTTGACCAAGTTGCAATTATTCCGCATGATGAAAAATTGTATGCAATTCTTAAACCAATTGACGAAATGGAAGGTGTTGCTGATGACGAAGCAATTGTTTTTGTTGTGAGACAGGATAACGAGGGTAATTCGTATTTAGAGATTGAATCTGACGAACCAACAGCTATAAAAGTTTTTGACGAATATTACACGCTTTTGGATAAACAAGAAAAACAAGACAAATAAGTGTTACTTTTAAGCATAAAACGGGTTGTGAATTAATCACAACTCTTTTTTTGTATTAATTAAAAAAATCTATCATTGTAACTGATAGATTTTTTAGATAATTATTATAAAATTTGTTCGTCATCAATTGATTTTGTGTTGATGTGTTCAATGTTCATTATATATTCTTTGCGAAAATCAACATTGTCAACTATAAGAGATATGTTATTATCTTTACAAAATCTTTGATGCATTCTATGACTTGCTTGATTATCTTTATATACAATTGATGTTATATTTTTGTAGCCTAATTTGGCTAGGTCTTTTGCTGATTGGGTGAGTAAGTATTCTCCATATCCACAACTAGTGTAGTCAGAGTGGGTTGTGATATATTCTACATGCTGAGATTTTTCTAGGTTAGACTTTGAATAAATAACAAAACTAATAGGCATAAGATAACCATTTGATGTTTCGCGAATATACAGGATATACATTTTTCCATTGTTATCTTCATCAATAAAAAAGTCAGAATTAAAACCATTCAACAGTTCCATTGCCTGTGTTTCGTTGTATTGTTCGTTGTTACTTTCATAACTAGCAAGGATAGTGTTCATTGATTCGTTCATCAACTCGGGTTTATTAATAAAATCATCTCTGTCAAATTGTTTTACTATTATAATATTATTTTTGTTAATTACTTCTCTCATTTTTTTATTCCTTTGTAAAAAGTTTACATCTTTAGACAATGTTTGTCAAGAGTGAGATTACCTCTATTTTTGTTAATCTACGTCCAAATTCTCATCATCAAATATTGCTGAGTTAAAGAATTCTGCAGTTGTTATTCCTAGTCCACGAATAATAAGTAAAACAGTTTTTAGATTCACACTATTATTATCTGCTCGCATAAGTGTTTGCATTGTATTATGCGACATTGCTGTTATTTTTTCCAAACGGTAAATGGACATCTCTTTTTCGTTTAATATCTCTCTAATTCGTTTAACAACAACTTCTGTAACTGTTTTCATTATCTCTATTTCCCTTTGTATTGTTTTCACAATACTATTGTAGTCAAATGCTTAAAAAATATAGTATTGTATAAACAATAGCAATTTGCTTGCTAAATTGGGTTTTATAGTGTATAGTATTATTTGTACAATACTATTGGGGGGGGGTAAATATGATTTTTATAGTCTTGGATAGTTGTTAAATTGACATATATAAGCAAAATTCTTATTTCGTTGTCCGATTTTTGGTACATCCATTTTGGTATAATGCAATTGTAAACCAAAGGAGGTATTATATGAATGGTTTTGATAAGGTTATTGGATATGATGCTGTTAAGTTAGAAATTGCAAGAATTTGTGATGTGATAAAAAATAGCGATAAGTATCAAAAATTGGGTGTCAAAATTCCCAAAGGGTTGTTGCTTTATGGCGAACCCGGTGTAGGTAAAACATTGATTGCTAATTCATTTATTGAAGAATGTGGCAAAAAATGTTATGTTTGTAGAAAAAATTTGCCTGATGATGAATTTATTAAATATATCAAAAAAACTTTTGAAGATGCAAAAAACAATGCTCCGTCATTAATCTTGTTAGATGATTTTGATAAGTTTGCAAACGAAGACAAAGACCATAAAAATGCAGAGGAATATGTAACTATTCAAGCGTGTATTGATGATGTTAAATCTTCGGAAGTGTTTGTAATTGCAACCGCAAATGA
>CAYQLL010000150.1:0-2050 GCA_964418405.1 uncultured Christensenella sp.
TCGAACGCCTTCGGCGTTCGAGTCAGACGGACGTAGTCCGTCCGGGTACCCAATAATAACCGTGCCTAAACATTCAAAAAAAATTTATTCCCGTATTAGAAATACATCAATCGACTTATCGACTATAAGATAGCGTACACATCCCATTAATCCGGTCATATGTACTATGACGATAAGTATAGGCAACCGTGCGCTGCGATAAGCATTTAACCGTCCGGGTACCCGATTATAACCCTCCGGTACCGATGGAAAAAATCAACCGATGGTTAATCAATCTCAATGATCTATATCTATACTATAATGTGGCGGATAATTGCGGCTTTTTTCCGATGATCACTCGCCTTTGGCGGCGCTCAATCGCAACCAATCCGCCAGCCCACGTTATCCCTTTTAGGGCAATTTGTACAAAATTACATTATATTTTGGCACATATAGACAAATGTCTATGAAAGGTTATATATACTGCCTCGATAATCTAGGTAATGGTGAACAAATGAATACGTCACTACCTACTAAAAGAGTTTGGGACTACCAACAGACCCAATCTATCGTAAGGCTTCCTTCTGGGTTTGCTATCCAGAAGGGAAACAGAAAATTAGGGCCTATACCGTCCTTCTCAACCCTTCCGGGGGTTACGTGCCAGCCGGGCGTACCGTGCTATGATGACTGTTACGCCGTCAAAATGTGCCGTATCTACGCCGGTACGAGAAGGATTTGGGCGGAAAACACCGCCCTTATTCAGTCTAGCGCCTTCCAGCGCTTGGGGGACGAGCTGAGCGAATACATCGCCGTATTCGGCGTTCGTGCGTTCAGATGGCACGTCAGCGGGGATATTCCCGATGAGGCGTATCTCTATATGATGTGCGACGTTGCGGACAATTGCCCCGATTGTCAGTTTTTCGCATTCACGAAAAACTATCAGTTGGTCGCCGACAGCTGGGAATGCATACCGGACAATCTCAGCATTATTTTGTCGGCCTGGGGCGATTATCAGCCCACGCCCGAACAGGCGGAGCATTTCGCCGTTTCGTACGTTGTTGACAAAAAAGGACGTTTAACCGTCCCCGACGGCGTAAATGCGACAGTGTGCCCTGGCTACTGTTTGGCTTGCCGTCACTGTATGACAGCCAAGCACGGCGATTATATCGCCTTCAACAAACACTAAACCCCCCCCCACGGGGGTTAAACCTTTTACCTTTCTTTATCCGTGAGCGTGATAAATTGAGTATCGAAATACATTATTTCCGGGACGGTAAGTTTATTCTGACGGATTACGTCAGTTACGGCACGTCCAAACGTGCGACGATTAAAGCCGCTAAAAGCCTTAATAACGGGTTCGGGCTGAATAGGTTCTATATCCCCGATTATGACGTCGTGTACATCATTAAAAATAAGCGTTGGGTAAGACAGCGCTAAACCCGGTCTAAAACCTTTTACTCTTTTTTTTCAATCTATCATTTAGATCTACGTTCTCAATCCATCGTTTAGATCCTTCATTCAGTCCGTGCCGTTTGTCAGTCCGGCCGGACTTTTTTTTTATTTTTTCAAATAGGACTCAACCCATCATTCGCAGCGGACACGGGAACACACGCCGGAGGCGTGGGTAGTCGGCGGACGAAGTCCGCACGTGTCCCCCGGCGCACAGCGCCGGAGGTACTCCGACGGACGTAGTCCGTCCGAGTACTCAATAATAACCGCCCCGAAATTCAACAAAAAATAAAACCACGTATTAGAAACACCGCTCCCTACGACACTATATGATAACAGGTAGATTACACGACATCGCAATTCGCGGCGGCTATCGACGGGAAGGTAGCAATCCCCCTGGCTCCGGGAAAATGATCTATCCTCCGCCATCATAATCTATGCTCTTACAGTAATCGATACGATTGGCACGGTACGAGTAAACGACGAAGGTTATATATATTGGAACGCAGATTACTATGCTGAGGTAACAGAAATGTCAGCAAAGACAGAGAACCCCGGAGCAAAGCAGAAGAACGAAAACGTCTTGATTGTCAAGACAAAACTCGGCGAGAGAGTGACAGAG
>CAYQLL010000151.1:0-2042 GCA_964418405.1 uncultured Christensenella sp.
AGTTGTTCCAAACATATATGGTTTGCCAACTGCGTCTTTTCTCCCAACGATTTCAATCATTTTGTTGTCAAGCAAAACTTGAATTGCATAGTCCGCTGAATTAATTTTTCTAATTTCTTCGATTTCAAGTTTTGTTATTGGTTGTTTGTAGGCAATAATTGCAACTGTTTCAAGAGCAGCTTTTGTTAATGCTTTTTCCCTGATTGGATTCAAAACAACTGAAATTTGCTCGGCATAATTTGGGTTGGAACAAAGTTGGATTTTGTTTTTATATTCAATTAGATGTATACCATTGTCACCACTAAACTCGTCTTTTAGTTCGTTTACTGCTTTTTCTAATGCCTTTTTGTCTATTTCAAGTTTGCTTTGTATCTCGTCTTTATCAACGCCGTCACCAGCAACAAATAATGTTGCTTTAATAATCTCCTTCAAATTGTTCATCTGCGTCCTCTGCCTCCTTATTTTCTCTTTCTTCGTTTGCAATAATATCTATCTCGCCAAAGATAGAACTTTGTTGTGCTTTGACGAATTGTCGTTTTAGTAGTTCAAGCAATGCCAAAAACGTGTTAATAAGTTCACTTTTTGTCAAGTCGTCGTCAAATAGACTTGAAAATTTAACCATTTTCTTTTCGCGAGTAATATTTTTTATTTCAATAAACTTTTCAGCAACAGTAAATCTGTCTTTTGCAATTTGCTTAGTTTCTTCTTCAATTTTCTTTTTAGGAATTGTTGCCATCATAATAGCGAAAGCGTCAAGCATACTGTCAAGAGTCATATCTTTGAGTTTTATTCGCACATTGCCCGCCATTTTGTCTGGCTTTTTGTAAAGTTTATCTAAGTCTTCAACATTAGCAAGTTTTTCGCTTGCTTCCCTAAATAACTTTAGTTCTTTAAGCCTTGCAAGAAGGTTAATCTCGTCATCATCCTCAATTTGCTCTTCTTCCCCTTCTGGTGGGAGCAAAGTTCGTGACTTTATCTCAATGAGTTGCGCTGCAATCTCAATAAATTCACTTGCATTTTCCATATCTAGTGTGTCAAAAGTGTCCAAATATTCAAGATATTGCTCCGTTAAGTCCGCGAGTTTAACAGTTTCAATATCCATTTTATTGTCTTTTATAATCTTTAACAAAAGGTCTAGTGGACCTTCAAAGTTCTCAAGTTTAACACTATACACATTTTGAGGACTTTCGTCTAGTTCTTGCTCTAATTCATCTATCATTAAAATAACCCCCAAAATCCGCTGAATAATTTTATCAAATTCCCTACCACAAAATTATAGATGTAGTCAAATAGTGGTGTAATCAAAAATATAAGTAAAATGATTGTGCCATATCTTTCCAAAAAGCTAATAAACTTGTTATTAGGTGGCAAAATTGCTTTCAAAAAGTTATATCCGTCAAGTGGATATATTGGAAGCAAGTTAAACACAAATAGCGACAAATTTATGGAAAGCATAAAGTACAAGAAAAATGTTAAAAACACCATAAACATATTGCTTGATGCACTCACACTTGCACCACAAAAATACCATATTCCACTAAAAACAAAGGCAAGAATAAGATTCATTGTTACTCCAGCAAGCGAAACCATTGACATCCCGCTTTTATAGTGTTTGTAATACACTGGATTGACGGAAACAGGCTTTGCCCAGCCAAACCCAAACAAAACAAGACACAAGAACCCAACTGGGTCAATATGCTTTAGTGGATTAAGAGTAAGCCTTCCCATTTGCCTTGGAGTTGGGTCACCTAATTTTGTTGAAACAAAAGCATGTGAAAATTCATGTAAGGAAAATGAAAAAATAAGAGCAAGCATATACCCTAGCATTAACGCTAATATTTCAATAAACGGCAAATCACTGCCTAGTACTTGATATAACATAACATCGCTATTATACAACATCTCCCCGCCATTTGCAAGAAAAAACAAAGAAAAGAATGTGCTTTAATTATTATAAAAATACAGGGCTTCTGCCTTGCATTTTCTATTTTACCAATTTTCGGTAATTTTGCGAATGGAGTCGATAAATTTGAGTTGCTCGA
>CAYQLL010000152.1:0-2036 GCA_964418405.1 uncultured Christensenella sp.
ATTCAAACTGTGATGCCACGATTTATCGTGGAATTTGCGTTACAAATAAAAATTTTAACTTGCTTAAAATTTTACATCACATAGTTTATACTTATGTGTTACTTAATGTATTAATTCCAAAAAATAAAAAGTGTTTTACAAAATATTTTTAAATAAGTTTAATTTTCCTAAAAAAAATTGTAAAAAACTATGCAAACACATAAAATTTGTGCTATACTTATTTTACATTAAAAAACAAGGGGGATATTATGAAAAAAATTTTTTCAGTTTACTTAATGGTCTTGCTTATCGCCACTATGTCTTTTGCCATGATTGGTTGTAGTGCCACTCCTTCAGACACAAAATATTGGTTTTCACTATATAACAGCAATTTTGTAGCCTATGATTCTGAAAGTGACAACATTGATGAAGCCGGAACATACTGGAATTTCATTGTTGCAAAAAATGTTGATATTACTCTAAGTGTGAGAGTTAATACTAGCTACTATTCTGCTTTATCACTTAGCAAGAATGAAGTAATAGTTAAAGACAATGGGAGTAGTGGAATATATACAAACACTTTTGATTTATCACTTAAAAAAGGCGATAAACTTGAAATGCACGCATATTGGACAAACACTGCAACAACTGATGATAGTGGTTTTGAAATTCAGTTGTTAGGCATAACTCAAAATGGTCAAACATACTTGCTTAGTGAATTCGACAAAACAACGACTTACTAAAAATAATTTTGATTTTAGAGAAGAATATTTTCTTCTCTTTTTTTGTATATATAAAAAGTCGCCCAAACCCTAGAAGAATAAAGGGGATTAGCGACTTTTATGAAAAATTTATTGCTTTTTAGAACAATGACATGTCCATTATGTTTGGAATTGGAAGATCTAAAAGTTTTAGGATAGTTGGGGCAACATTGGATAGTTGTCCTTTTTTTAGTTTTGCGTGTTTGTGTTTTTCGCTTACAAGCCAAAGCGGAACGGGGTTTGTGGTGTGGCTTGTTAAGACGTTGCCGTTTTTGTCAAGCATTTCCTCGCAATTTCCGTGGTCGGCAGTGATGATACAGTGTCCGCCCGCAGTCAGTGTGGCAAGCGCGATTGCATAAGCACATTTGTCAACAACTTCAATTGTTTGCTTTGTCGCTTCCAAATTGCCCGTATGTCCAAGCATATCTGGGTTTGAAAGATTGACTAGGATAAAATCGTATTTTTTGGAGCAAATTGCACGCAAAACTTCGTCGGTTATCTCATACGCTTTCATTTTTGGGGTTTGACTGAAGTCTTGAACATTCTCGCTTTCAATAAGTTTTCTATCCTCGCCCGTATTTGGTGCTTCAATGCCCCCATTAAAGAAAAAGGTTACATGGGCATACTTTGTTGTTTCACTTGTGTGAAATTGTTTTAACCCCGCCTTTGAGATAATTGCAGACAAGTTGTCCTCTATTTTTTCTGGCGGATAAGCAATAAGCACATCCTTAAAGTCGGCGTTATATTCAGTCATACAGCAAAATGTTAAGTTGTTTAGGTGTTTTGTTTCAAACTTGTCAAAAGGTTTTTGTGTGAGTGCTTGTGTGAGTTCTCTTGCCCTATCTGTTCTGTAGTTAAAAAATATGACCGAGTCAAAACTATCGATTGTGGCGGGCTTACCTATTATTGTTGGCAAAACAAACTCGTCGTAGACACCACTATTGTAACTATCTTTAAGTGCGTCAATTGGGTTAGTATAGTAGTTATCTGCTTTGCCAAGAGTGAGCATATCGTACGCCTTTTCAATTCTATCCCAGCGATTTTCTCTGTCCATTGCATACACTCTACCACAAAGTGATTTAATCTCCGCCTTGCCTTGAATGTAGGACTTTAGTTGTTCTATAAACTTCACTCCGCTATCTCTAAGCGTATCCCTGCCGTCCATAAAGCAGTGAATGTACACGTTTTCAATGCCCTTAATATGTGCCATATCCACGAGCGCAAAAAGATGATTTATGTGACTATGCACACCACCGTCGCTAACAAGTCCCATAATATGCAAACTTGAATTGTGCA
>CAYQLL010000153.1:0-2021 GCA_964418405.1 uncultured Christensenella sp.
GGAATGTTGAACAAACAAACAAAAGTGATGTCCAAAGCAAGTTGAGTGATTATTTAACAAAAAAAGAAACTTTGGTTAATTACTTAGTAAGTATCAATGTTGATAATTCTGTTGCAAATTCTTATATCAATTCAAGTTATGAAACTTGCTATAATACTAAATTGGAACAAGTTAATTCGCTAAAAATTCAAATAGATAAACCTATCCAAAATACAAGTTTTAATATGAAATTTGTTTATGATGGCAATAAGCATTATTTAACAACAAAAGACGAACAAACAGGGACAATAGCAATTTCGGGATTTAATAGCGAAACAATGGAATTTGACGGCCCTGCATATGCTGATTTTGGAAGAATAAATGCGGAAAAATATTCTATTCGTATCAAACCAAAAGATGGATATGAGTGGAGAGAAGATGGGACAACGGATACTTTGCAATTTAATTATGAGATTGAAAAAGCCACATATAAATATGCACAAAATTTTGCAATAAATGATGCAAGTTATACATACAACGGCAATGATTTTATGCCACCACTTGTGCTAAAAAATTCGGACGCACTTAGAGCTGAGTTGGTAAAAGATGGCTATTCTATCCCAGCAAAAAATGCAACCGACAATTATATTCAAACTTTGCTTGATAGCAAAGGTGTGAGTTTTGATGTAACAAAACTTTTGCTCTCCCAAAAGATAAAGATAACTTATGCCTACAACGATGTAATAAGGAATGCTGTTTCTGATGTAGGTAGATACATTGTGAGTGTAACTTTTGCGGATAGCGATGATGAAGAAGAAAATTTTAAAAATTACAACGAAATAACAACTCTTACATCAAACCTTGTTATAAATGCGCTTTCCGTATCTTATGTAGACGAACAATTGGTTGAAAAAGTTGCTTTAACTACTATGAATGGAGCGGGCATTGTTCCAGATGCT
Organism: uncultured Christensenella sp.; assembly: GCA_964418405.1. Taxonomy (GTDB): domain Bacteria; phylum Bacillota; class Clostridia; order Christensenellales; family UBA1242; genus UBA5893. The sequence continues at coordinate 939 of CAYQLL010000153.1, forward strand.
TCTCTTGAAGTAAAGGAAATGGCAGTTGAAGATTTCCCACTTGATTCAAATTCAAAGAAGTTTAGAGAATATATTGCTGAAAACGAAGAAATTGTTTATTCATATGATATAAAAATCACAGGTTCGGAAAATATTTTACACGGAGGACAATCACAACTAAGGATACTTATTCCAGAGAATGTAAAAGGAAAAGATTTTAAACTTTTGCATATACACGGCACAGAAACATATTACAATGTGGACGTAGTAAACTATACTATAGACGGGGATTATGTTGTTTTCAACATTGTAAATTTTTCCACTTTTTCATTTGTATGCCAAAAGGAAGTGGGACTTGCTTGGTGGGCAATTTTGCTTATATGTTTTGCGGGACTTGTTGTAGTGCTTGCAGGAATTTATCTTGCATTGTTCTTTGCTTGGAAAAAGAACGGTTCAACAAAAGCAAAAGCCCTTGTTCCATATTTTGAAAAGACATACAAAACTATTTATAAAATTGAATACAACAAAACACAAGAATTGTCTAGCAGTAATGTTAAATTGCTTGAAGATGTAAAGAGTGACAATGAATTTACAAATTTGGAGCAATCAAACGATAATAATTTAGTTGAACAAGACAAGAAAGAAGATTTAAATGCAAAGGAATTGAAAAAGAAAACCGCTAGACCTACTATCAAATTGAGAAAAACTAGTCAAGAGACTGTGAGCGAAAAAAAGAAAGTAGGCAGGCCTAAAAAAGAAAAAGTGGATAGTGCCCCTAAAAAACGCGGTAGACCAAGAAAAGTAGTTGAAGAAACTGCCCCTAAAAAACGAGGCAGGCCAAGAAAGGAAAAGGTTGAAAAGCCAAAACTTAAACGTGGCAGGCCTAAAAAGGTGGTTGATACACCAGTATCAAAAAAACGTCGTGGCAGACCAAGAAAGACGGATAAATAAAAGTATAATTTTTTAACATACTTACACAAAATATATTTAAACTATTAAAAATGGATAATTTAACATTGAACATAGCAAAATTTATAAAAAAAAGAGGAGTAAAATGAGAAAATTTAACAAATTTTTGTATGCAATAATTATTTGTTTAGCATT
>CAYQLL010000154.1:0-1956 GCA_964418405.1 uncultured Christensenella sp.
CATTGACCTAAGAATTTCAAGAACGGAATTTGAACTAAGTTATGCCAAAAATTATGACTATGTTATTGAAAATCTTAACCTTGAAAAAACACTTAAAAAAGTTGATAGTTTAATCAAAAAGCACGAAAAAATTGAACAAAAGAAATATCCAAAAAATTAAAAAATATCAAAATTTGTTAAAAATTAAGGCTAATATGTGAAAAAATATACAATATAGCCTTATTTTTTGTTGGTTTTTAGCATGGAAAAATTTTCGTGTGATAACTTTGCTATGTAGTTTTGTTTTGTTAAATCAATATCGCCCTTATAGAAAAATATTGCACTATATATTTTGTCACTATTATTTGTTTTGTACTCAATTTGATAAAAGTTGTATCCCAAAATATTCAAAAATGGATTAATATAAAACAGATTGTTTTTTGTATACACAATTCCAATTAAAAAAATGATTGCAACAAACACCACAAACATACTAACTTTTTCAAGTTCAAAAGTTAGAGCGAAAAGTACAAAAAGTGAAAAATACCCCAAAAAGTACTGTTCTGTGATGTTTTGATATGAAATTATTGTAATTTTAGTTGATTTTGTTTGCTTGTGTAGTATCGCTTGTCTTACACCAATGCATCCTAAAAATATGAGCAAAACAAAAATTACAAGTGAGATTGTGTTAAGTACATTCCACGACAGATTATTATTGATTAGGTCAATTATTATTTTGATTGTGATCAAAAAATATAATGGGACAAATGCACTTAGGTATAACAAGACCTTTTTCATAATAATATTGTGCGACAAGTTTTTTATTTTTATTCGTCTTGACAATAGTTTATTGTATGCTATAATAAAATGATGGTTGGAGGCATTTATGGAATTTAATGATGAAATTGAAAAATTGCCAGAAGATTTACAAAAAATTATAAAAAACATAACCACCTCGTGGGCTATTGAAGGTTATAATTTATCCAAAGACGACAAACGAATGCTTATTGATATTGCAAGTGGCAAGGTTTCTTGTGATGAAAGTGTGCAAAAATTAATTGATAAATATAAAAGGAAGGGTTGATTATGAGTTATCAAGAATATATGTTAAATTATGATAAAGTTGATGAAAGTAAACAAAAAACTATGCCGTATCTTGACAATAAACTTAATATTGTTGACCTATATGAAATGCTTGATATTGAGTACAAAGTTACAAGTATGAAAACGCTGGAATTGTATAAGAGTGGGAAAATTTACAACATACCAATGACTTACGATGGCTTGATATACATTCACAAATATTTATTTGAAGACCTTTACCCTTGGGCTGGCAAAACTAGGGCAACTAACATTTCAAAAGAAGGCAATCTTTTTTATATCATTGATTATCTAAACAATGGCATCAAAGATGTGTTCGATAGTCTACAAAAAGATAACTATCTTCAAAAATTAACAAAGTTTGAATTTGTTGAACTACTTGCTTACTATTCTAATGAACTGAATGTTCTTCATACATTCCGTGAAGGCAATGGTAGAGTGAAAAGAATATTTTTGACAGAACTTGCAAGGCGTGCGGGCTATGATATTAATCTAAGTAAACTTGACCCAAAAGAACTAAGATTTGCAGATATTGAGGCATTTGGCAGTTTGACACAAAATAAACCATCGAACTTTTTGCCCCTAAAATCACTATTTTTGAAATCAATAACTCCGATTGGTAAGGAAATAAAACAAGAGAAACTGCCGCTATATAAAATGATAAATAGAGTTTTGTGGATATATGATAGAGTGGAATACAATAATTGGCAAAGAACAAACGTGGGATATTTGAGTGCAGAACTTAAAGTACAAAAATTACTAAGTTCTGCCCAGGGTAAAGAAAAGCTTGTTGCATTTTTGGAAAATGCAAAGCAGGGAAGCAAACCTATTTTTATTGTTGAATGGATAGATAAAACGATTGAACGACTATTCAAC
>CAYQLL010000155.1:0-1952 GCA_964418405.1 uncultured Christensenella sp.
AACAAATATTGATATGCTATGCAAGTTTACAAATTAGATTTTTTGTAAAAATTATATATAAAAAATTTTGCAATTTATTTGCAATGTTGACGAAAATACAATATAATAAGTCGAGGAAATGAAGGTATGGATAAAAGAATTGCAACTCATATTAATAAATGTGATGATAATATTAAAAAGCAACAATTACTTGAAAAATTTAATAAACACAGTTTGGATATAGATTTTTCGAGCCAAATATGTTATTTCAAAACCACAATATTTGGAAAGCAAAAGAAAATGGCAAAATTCAAGGATAAATTTTCTTATGAATATATTCTTGCAATGGAACTAAATTATGTTCTAAAAGATATGCTAAAGCCAGAGATAAAAACAGTAAATCAAATTGGCGAACAACTAATAAAGTCGCTTAAACAGCTTGATAACGAAAAATTTACAATCGTTCAACTTGACTTTAAGAAATATTTTGCTTCCCTATCGTCAGAATATATCTATAACTTTTTTATAAAAGACAAAATCGAATCTGAGCATAGACCATTATTCGAAAAATATGTAAGTCAAGTACATTATTGCAACCCGGGACTTTTGCCAAGCACACTATTTGCTGAAATCGCTTCCATTGAGTTTAGGAAAGAACTTGAAAGGCATCTAAAACCAAACAAACTTGTTCAAACATTAAGTTATGTTGATGACTTTTTGCTAATTTTTAATGACAAACTTGACAAAGATTTTATAATAAAAGAAGTTTTATCTTGCGTTAAAAATGTTTTCTATAAGAAAAACAATCTAAAATTCCAAAACAAAACAAAAGTTCATCTTGAAGACGAAAAGTTTAAGTATGTAACAAACGACAATATCCCCGCCAAATTTATGTATCTTGGATACAGTTATACTCTTGACGTGCAAAACGGCAAAACAACATTTAGTATAGGCATTGCGGAAAACAAACTAAAGTTTTATCGCACAAAAATTTACTCTATAATAAAAGACAATTATGAAAATCCAAAACTTCTAAGACAAATAATATACACATTAACTAGAAAAGTTGTTGTAAAAGTTCCAACCGCAAAACATAAATATGTAGATTTTTCAACTTTTCAATTCTACAAAAATATAAAAAAGTATCCATTTTATGTGGACGAACAAACAAAAGACTTTTTTGAGAACATAATAGTAGATAGTTTTGAAAAGCAAGACCTTGCTCTGCCAAGTTATCTAAAAGACAAATCAAAAGATAGTGGATATAATCTATATCACAACTTTTGCAACAATAGATGTGTTGCCCTAAGCAAAAAATTTGGCTATAGCAAAGATATGCTAATAAAAATATTAAGACCGTTCACTGACCAATACCTTGAAATTATGTCCTACGATAACTTATCTCACCTATTCTTAAAAAATTTCTATATCCAGCTTAAGTAATCATACTTTTATTGTTTAACACAATGTCATTTGCTAAAATGCCATAATTTGGCACAAATAACTTATTTTGTATCATCGAAAAAATTTTTGAAAAAATATTAAAAAAGTTGTTGACATATACTTTTTGATTTGCTATATTATAAGAGCATTAAGCAAATGTTGTGGGAGTTTAGCTCAGTTGGCTAGAGCATCTGCCTTACAAGCAGAGGGTCATAGGTTCGAGTCCTATAACTCCCACCAATTTTATTTTAGTGCACAAAAATTGGTGTTAATTTAATGAAATAGTATGCGGGAGTGGCTCAGTGGTAGAGCGTTGCCTTGCCAAGGCAAATGTCGCGAGTTCGAATCTCGTCTTCCGCTCCATTTTTTTAGATGGTGCCATCGCCAAGTGGTAAGGCCAAGGTCTGCAAAACCTTTATTCCCCAGTTCAAATCTGGGTGGCACCTCCAACGCCGAAGTGGCGGAATGGTAGACGCAAGGGACTTAAAATCCCTCGAGGGCAACTTCGTGCCGGTTCGAGTCCGGCCTCC
>CAYQLL010000156.1:0-1949 GCA_964418405.1 uncultured Christensenella sp.
AGTTCGAATCCCCAACCTTTGGTTCCGTAGACCAACGCTCTATCCAGTTGAGCTATGGGCGCATAATTTGATATGTGTTCTTTGTTAACCACAACACAGCCAAAGGTTGGGATCTTCGAAGTAGGCTTTATAGACCAACTCTTGTCCTATCTTTGGCAAGCGATTTTTATTGTACTACAACTTTTTTTCTAAGTCAAGTCAATTTGATATTTTATTAGAATATTTTTGGCGAAAAGCATAAAAAACTTTGAAAGAGTGGACGTTGGTGGAAAATATTTTGAAATGTTATACAAAAAGCCAAATTAGGAAATTTTTCGCCAAAAGTGTAAAGGTTATGACAATCTTTTTGCTTTTGTTATATTATATTTTGTTCTACACTATGTGCAAAGGAAAAAATATGGAAGGAAGAAATGTACTAAAACAACTTGCCAAAAGGGCGAAAGAAAGATTGTCGGGGAAAAGCGTTAGTAAAACAAATAATATTCATTACATAAATCAAAAAAGTGAGATTTCGTTCAAGGTCATAAAAAACGATGACACATTTTACGACAAAGTCAAAGATGTTTTACAAAAAGGTAGCATTTGCCCAATAAACGAATTGATAGATTTTTCGTATTACAAAACATTATCTGCCGAGCAAAAGGAAAAATATTTTTTTGACCTTGCGGAAAAGTTTAGAAAGCAAAAAGAAAAAATTTTAAGCGAACAAGAAACAAAAAATATTTCACAAATCAACATTTAACGTTTGCTATAAATCTATAGTTGTGTTACAATACAAACTATGGAAATATTGGAAGGATTAAACGATGTACAAACACAAGCACTCCAAAACACAAGGGGTGCTGTTTTGGTAACAGCAGGAGCGGGCAGTGGCAAAACAAAATTGCTAACGCATAGAATTGCATATTTAATAAAAGAAAAAAATGTACCGCAAGAAAATATCTTGGCGGTGACTTTCACAAATAAGGCAGCAAGAGAGATGAGCGAAAGAGTTGCAAAACTCACAAACGGCGAAAGTTATGTTTTTATTTCAACTTTTCACTCAATGTGCCTAAGAATACTGAGAATGCATATTGACAAACTTGGGCAAGGCTATTCAAAGTCTTTTTCTATCTATGACGATAACGATAGCGAAAAAACGCTCAAACAAGTGCTAAAAGATTGTAACATCCCAGTTGAAGAGTATAGAAAATTCGCGTCAATAATTAGTGCGTGCAACAACGAAAACGTTGACATCTACACCTATCAAAAACAAAAACGCGAAAAAGATAGCGAAGTTGAACTTGTTTATGAAACATATGAAAAAACGCTAGAAAAAAACAATGCACTAGACTTTGACCACTTACTCACAAAAACATATGAACTTTTTGCAACAAAACCCGAAGTTTTGAACATTTACGCCCAAAGATTTGAGTACATTTTTGTTGACGAATTTCAAGACACAAACAAAGTGCAGTACGATATCATAAAACAACTATCAAGTGTACATAAAAACATATTTGCCGTAGGCGATGAAGACCAATGTATATACACTTGGCGTGGCGCGAATTTTAGAAACATTTTCAATTTCAAAAAAGATTTCGCACCTGTTGCATTATATAAACTTGAACAAAACTATCGTAGCACAAAAAAAATACTTGATCGGGCAAATATGGTGATAAAAAACAACTCTGAACGTTTTGACAAAGTGCTTTGGACAGATAACGAAACTGGCGACGATGTTGTTTGCAATCAATACTACGATGAACAAGAAGAAGCGGAAAATGTCATATCCAAAATTGTGCGACTTAAATCTCAAGGCTACAAAAACAGTGATATTGCCGTTTTGATGCGTATAAACGCACTGAGTTTGTCGTTTGAAAAGAAATTTCTAAACTATAACATCCCATACAAAGTATATGGCGGTTTCAAGTTCTATGAACGCCAAGAAATCAAAAATGTTATAAGTT
>CAYQLL010000157.1:0-778 GCA_964418405.1 uncultured Christensenella sp.
TTAATATTGACTTACAATTTGAAATTGAGGATCAAACCCAAAACTTACCAGATGACTTTGAAATAGTTACAACTGATGTTGATGACAAAGATGAGCAAGATGATGAAAATGAAGCGCAATCCGATGATTGTGCAGTGACAATTTGTGACGAAGAAGAAGACGAAAATGATGACTTAACCATGTAAATTAGTGATAACAAAAAACCACCCTCGGGTGGTTTTTTGTTATCACTTTTATTTTTAATTATTATAATTATCGTTTTGTTGTTGATTTATCTCATCTGTATAATCTTGAGTTTTTGTGGTATTTTCATCATCTTTTTCATGTTTTTTCCTATATTTTTCCAAAATAATAGGATTAAACATAAGTACAAAAGGCAAAAACACTAACATACTTGCAATCAATATCGCCATAATCTCTTTAAGACTCATAATAATCTCCTAATACTCTATAAGAGTAACACAGATTCACCAAAATTTCAATACCTATTGCAAAAATTGTGTGAACTTTTCACAAAAATACTTTTTCATTATCTACGAAATAGACTTTATTACAACATAGTAAGATATACTATCGTTAACTTTCACCAAAATTCTGTCGCCCACTTTTTTGCCCATAACTGCCTTTCCAAAGGGTGAATCCTTGCTAATTTTCCCGCTTTGAGCATCTTGCCCGATTGTTGTTTCAATTTGAAAAGTTTGAGTTGTCCCATCGTCTTCAAAAAACACTTCAACTTTGCTTTTTAATCCAATTACACCACTATCCTTACTTGGTTTTA
>CAYQLL010000157.1:788-1931 GCA_964418405.1 uncultured Christensenella sp.
CTCGTGATATTCAGCATTCTCGCTCAAATCTCCCCACTCTTTTGCCTGCATAATTTTATCATGCAAATCTTGTCTTGTTACGGTTATTCTATAGTCCAATTCATCTTGCATTTTCTTTATATCTTCGCTTGTGAGCTCGTCAAACATAACCACCCTATCCTTTTTTGAAAAGTATAGCACAATCAAACGAAAAAGTAAAAGGAAAAAGTTTCATAAAAACTTTCTTATCCCAACTCTTCTGTCCCTCACTTTTTCCCAATTCTCAAACCATCATAAATGCCACTCTCATAGCACGTTCACTTCCATTTTTTTGCTTTCTTTAACATCAACGCTTTTTTAACTTCACCCAGCGACATTTGAATTGGCATCCCCCACGGCACCTCCTCCCATGGGGGTACCTCAACTCTCCCGTCATCATCATGCCAATTTGGCACATCCCCTTTCTTTTTCTTTGTCATCTTTCTCCTTTTTCAAAGCGGATTCGCCCCGCAAGGGGGCGAAAACCTGACGCTCACTCCTTCTTTTGTGGTTTTTGTGTGAATGCCCCAGGCATCACACTCCAGGTTTTTGTTCATGATCTTTTCATTCTCGATTTTTCTCGTGCTATCTATCTATTAGCACTCTACCTTGTTTTCTGCTAGCACTCCAATTATTCCTTTGCTGGCTGTCTTTTAGGCCAATTGGAAAGCCGCACGAACACGAATAACGCCCGAACTGTCGGCATAAGCGTTGCTGAGATAGCCGTCCGAGTTAACATAGCACACATAATCAGTGTAGCTAGAATTAGGCGAACGGAGCCAAAAACCAACCCCAGACGTGCTACCTTCTGGTATCCATTTTCTATCGTCATTCGTTGTTCCCAAGAAGGTTTTCATTTCGTCGTCACTTAAAAGCCAGAAATAGTCATCTGTTGTGCCCTTGTACATATAAGTTCCATCAACGCCATCTCTTTCTATCCCTGTTATATTTCTCTTTGAAATTAAAGAGGATACATCTGATTCCGTTAAGTTCCAACTAGACAGTGTGTTTATGTTAGTGCGGATGTCGCTATTGTAATAGTTATTGCTATTAGATGCTGCAAAAGCAAGAGTTGAGTTAACCGCTGTTTCTTGCAAGAACACTGCATCGGAAAGGTATCTTGCT
>CAYQLL010000158.1:0-1928 GCA_964418405.1 uncultured Christensenella sp.
TATGCGAAATATTTCATAACTTTGTTTGCAATTTTTGTGTCAACAACGCTACTAAACTCAACTTTCTTATCAAGTTCGCCCGCACTTATGATTATATCTTGCAATCTGTCAAACGCCGATGTTGTCATTGCCATATTATCCACCCAAGCGTCGGCTTCAATGTAACTTTGAATTGAAGTTACTATGCTATTGTCACTCGTTCCATCAAATGATGGTTTCAAACTTGTTTTAATCTCGTCAACACTCGCACCAAGCAAAAATCTATAACCTCTGTACACTGCTCGCAAAAACCTTTCGGCAGTTTTACTATTTTCGTCCAAATATCCTTTTTTTGCAGTAAACGCTGTGTATGGCACTTCGCCACTCAACTTACCAAGTGATGTCACAATAGTGTAGCCTTTACTTGCACAAAGTTCGCTTGCTGTTGGTTCAAACAATGTGCAAAAGTCTGCATCGGTTGAATCAAACACACTTGCCGTCAAGTTGAACGCAACATCAGTCCTAAGGTTGACTTTATTATCGCCAGTTCCAATGTCAAGCCCCGCTTGTTTTATCGCATATTCAAGCGTCATTGCAGGCACACCGCCTTTTCTTCCGCCAATAATTTCTTTACCATTTAAGTCGGATAGAGTAAAGTTATCTATTTTTGTTTTTGAAACAATAAACGAGCCGTCACGCTTGGTTAGTTGCCCAAAAACAACTGGCTTATCTTTTGCGCCACCTTCGGTTACATAAATTGTCGCCTCTGGCCCCATAAGTCCAATGTCGGCATCTCCCGACAAAAGTGCCGTCATAACTTTATCCGCTCCACCGCCGTTTGTTAGTTCAATCTCAATGTCTTCATCCAAAAAGTATCCATTGTTGATTGCAACATAAAGCGGAGCATAAAAAATACTATGTGTCACCTCGCAAAGCCTAACTTTTGTAGTCCCACTTTTTTCACTTTCTCCACATCCAAAAAAAGATATGCTAAAAAGTGCCATAATAGTCACAAATATCAAGCAAATTTTTTTCATTTTCCCTCCTTTTCCCAAACTATGTTATTCCAAACTACCACACTTTGTGAATTATTTTCAAAATAGTATTGTGTTTTTGGAAATAAAATGATATAATACAAGGGAAATTTAGGAGGAACAAATGCTTTCACTCATTCTTGAAAACACATTATTAGAATTTTTACAATCACCAAACAAAATTGTTGGTCTTGTTTTGGCTATGCTTGGTTTTGCCCTATCAATCTTGGCAAAAAAAATTACCAAAGTTGTTAGAAAAGTTGAAAAAGTCAAAGAAACTGATCCAATCTACTATTGCCTTCTTGGTTTTGCACTTTGCTTAATTTTGGTTGGGTTGATTATTACTATTGTGAATTAAAAACTATCGAAACTTTTGCCATAACATGTTTGTTATGGTTTTTTATTTTAATTATCAATACTTGACAAAATATGGTTTATATATAATAATATACATATGAAAACAATACAAATTTATACAGATGGTTCTTGTCAATACAACCCCGGTCCCGGTGGCTGGGCTTGTATTTTAATGTACAATGGACAAGTTAAAGAAGTAAACGGCTTTGTTCCAAACACAACAAACAATCAAATGGAACTTTTGGCGATTATAAAAGGCTTGGAAATGGTGAAAGAATGTTGCAATATTGAACTTTTTTCCGACTCGGCATATATTGTCAACGCTTTCCAACAAAATTGGATAGAAAAGTGGGAAAAAAATGGTTGGCAAAACTCACAGAAACAACCAATTGCTCATATCGAACTTTGGCAACAACTTTTGCAACTCACTCAAAAGCATAACATCACTTGGAATAAAGTCAAAGCCCACACAAACAATGTTTACAATAATCGCTGTGACACTCTTGCCAAACAAGCAATCATAATGAACACACAACTATAAAAAATCACAATAAGGGC
>CAYQLL010000159.1:0-1905 GCA_964418405.1 uncultured Christensenella sp.
TGGTGCAACATCATAGGGCTAGTCCCTCCGTTGCTCTTTATAAGATAATTTAATAATATAATTTATTTTTCAATATGTCAAGTACATTTTTTTACTGTATTCAGAATTCAATCATTTGCAATTAAACCAATCCCCAAGTCCAACCAACTATCGGCAACAACGCACATCAAATCCCCACTAATTTTCACATATTTTCAGGCATCAAATACCTAATTTACTTTTCTCACTTCCTACCACCAGATCCTGAAGATGAATCATTCTGGAGGTTGGCCACCTCCCGTCCTCCGCTAGTCTGGTGTCTTATAAGCCGCGAACCGACATCAGTATAATCATAACCCGAGCCAATATAAGCACTAGACAACCAAAGACCAGCATAATAACTACTAAAATACGCACCACCGACCATTAAGACCAAATTACCAGTATAACCCCAATATCTATCATTTATTCCCGAAGGATTATCTATAGTATTATTTGCATCAATATCAGTAGGTAATCCTATTAAAGGATTATTACTATCATAACCAACTTTAGTTATCCATCCACCTCCATAATCATCACCAAACGATTTATTAACATATCCTAACGCATTATAATTACCATCAAAAACATCTGATTGATATGTTGTAAAATCATAATTAATATATGCTTGATAATTTTTTATATTTATTCCATCCAAGAAATCTACTGTATTTCCATATATATCCTCTATTCCTCTATATATCATACTATGTTTGCCATCATTTACTAAACATCCTGATTTCATTCCTAACGAATCTGTTCCACCCATTATTACAGCACCATAATAAGTATTATCATCATAATTTTCTGTTACACCTAATCCTAATTTTGCTTGACTATCATAATCAGCATATTCTACTAAATACAACATTTGTAATACATACCAGTGATAATCCAATAATGAAAAGTCTGTCCCTAATTTAGAAGCACTTTCTCTAAATACCGCTATTGTATTTGAAGCACTCGGATAAACACCATTCACAGATTTACCAGTAAATACCAAATCATTCGCATCAGTCATCAATTCCATATTATTACTATCTTTTTTATATGAAGAAGGATTAAAACCAGAACTACCAGAACTACCAGAGCTATAATAAGCATCTATTCCTCCACTCATCTTATATCTTCCAACACTAAATGGTTCACTATATAAATATCCATCCTGTTCATACTTAGATATATATTGATATTCTACTCCATCAACAACTTCTCTCTTATAATAAAATCCCGGTATATATGTTAATACTTCACCATTACTTCCATCAAAACTAAAATTAGAATCCCCATACCAAGCAGTAACCTTTCTTGTATCAGCATTATAATTATAACTCTTTATCTCACTCCAAGGATATATATTATCAAAATCATTTACCACATCCGTATCAGCAACATTTGAACTACTTGTAGGTAATACCGCATTTGCCTCTAAGCCAATACTATTTCCAACTCTTTCCCAAGCTGTTGACGTACTACTCGTATCCCTCTTAACACCATATACAAGTATCCCATCATTACTCTGAACACCCTCAACCTTTACATCTATATTTATATTTTTATTCACATATTCATAATCTAAATCATTATATCTACCACTATCATATGGCCACTCCCAATATATTGTATATTCCTTTTCCATACTTCCATCTTTATCCAAATAACCATATATTTTATTTGTTTCCATATCCAATACTTCCGTTTTATTTTCATCAAAATAAAACTTCATATTTGCTGGTATATTACTTTCATTAAACATTATTGTATACTCTATATCAGATGAAGACCCAACACCAGTTAAATTTAAAACAAATGAACCCTTATCACCAGGTACTATTACCTTATCACTTGATTCAACACTTGGTGTACCAGTAATAGTATCATACA
>CAYQLL010000160.1:0-1874 GCA_964418405.1 uncultured Christensenella sp.
TTTGGAGTATGCAGAAAAGTTAGGTGCCGACTACATTGCAACGGGACATTATGCACAAGTTGAACGAAAAAATGGTTACACTTATCTAAAAAAAGCAGTTGACACAAACAAAGACCAAACATATTTTCTAAATCAACTCAATCAAAGTCAACTGTCATATACCTTGTTTCCTATTGGGGATATGCTAAAGCCAGACCTTCGAGAACTTGCGGACAAATACGATTTGTCGACTGCGCATAAAAAAGATAGTACAGGTATTTGTTTTATTGGCGAGAGAAACTTCAAAAAGTTTTTGGAGCAGTATTTGCCAAATCAATCGGGAGATATTATTGATATCGACACAAATAAAAAAGTTGGTACTCATGATGGACTTATGTACTACACAATTGGACAACGGCGTGGACTTGGGATTGGAAGTCAAGGCGAAAAAAGTCAACGTTGGTTTGTTGTAAAAAAAGATTTAGATAAAAATATTTTGTATGTTTGTTGTGGACTAGAAGATTGCTTGTATTCAAATGGACTTGTGACATACAAAGTGAATTGGATACCAAAGCAACCAGACTATGATGAATTTGATTGCTATGCAAAATTTAGATATCGTCAACCTGACCAAAAGGTTCATGTAAAAATTGAACAAAACAAGGTTGTTGTAACTTTTTATGAAAAACAAAAAGCAATAACAGAAGGGCAGTGGGTTGTGTTTTATGATGACACATATTGCCTTGGCGGTGGAATTATTGAAGAAAAATTTTGACAAAAAAATATATTGGAAGGGCTCCAATATATTTTTTACATTCTTCTTAAAACACCGACAACTCTGCCAAGTACTGTTAAATCGTTAGTGTAAATTGGTCTAAATACATTGTTTGCGGGTTGAAGGCGGACAAAATGCGGTTCTTTATAAAAAGTTTTAACTGTGGCATTGCCGTCTATCATTGCGACCACGATATCGCCATTTTCAGCGGTGTTTTGCGATACTACAACAACAAAATCTCCGCCATTAATGCCTTTTTCCACCATACTTTCGCCTTTGACTTTTAAGACAAAAAATTGGCGTTTTGAAGTTGACGGAATACCGAAAAATGAACTTGAAATTGAAATTGTGTCTTCAATGTTTTGTTCCGCCAAAATGGGTACTCCTGCGGCGACCTGACCGATTATTGGCAGTTCAATTGTATCATTTCTTTGTTTGCTAACTATTTCAATTGTCCTATTTTTTGTTGGTTGTCTTTTAATAAAATTGCGTTGTTCCAATATGTCCAAATATTCTTTAATTGAATTTGTGGACTTAAGATTAACTCCTGTGGCAATTTCACGATAAGAAGGAGCATAGCCATTTTTGTTGACATATACATCCAAATATTCCAATATTTCCATTAATTTTTTCTCTGACTTTTTCATAATTTTTTTCCTTTCAAAGATATAATACACTAAAAAAAAGAAAAAGTCAAACAAATGTTCTATTTTTAATCGCGCAATTTTACTTTGTTTGCAACACTACGTTTAATATCCTCGCTCATTGCAGCATAATGTTTTTTTGTTGTATTGACATCTTTATGTCCTAAAACTTCGGCAACGACATAGATATCGCCAGTTTCACGATATAGATTTGTGCCATATGTACTACGCAACTTATGTGGGGATATTTTTTTTAGGGGAGAGGCAATTTGACTATATTTTTTAACCAACTTTTCAACAGCACGCACACACATACGCTTTTTTTGTAACGAAACAAAAAGTGCTTGTTCGTCAGTATTATCTTGCATAAGAATTTCTCTTTCATCAAGCCAATTTAGTAGTGCTGTTCTGACTTCGTTTGAAAAATACAAAATAACTTGATTCCCGCCTTTTCTTGTCACGTTGAAGCAATCGTT
>CAYQLL010000161.1:0-1839 GCA_964418405.1 uncultured Christensenella sp.
CCGCAGTATAATATGCCAAACTTGATCGTCTTCTCATCCCCGCACTAAAATCTATTGAGGTTTCGCTTTTGTTTAGTAAGTGTGTTTTCTCACCAGTTATAACTTCAAATGTAGTGTTATCAAAAGTTACATCCAAAATATCTTGTTTATAATAACTTCCTAAACTAATAGCACCATTTCCTAATGTTATTTTTCCCTCTTGAATGTTTTCTCCATTTTCAAAACTCAAGTTATACAAGTTATCAATCGCATTGTATAATTTGTAGACATCACATTCTATTCCTTTATATAACAATGCAATTCTTGATTTAACTTGCTTAATTGTAAATGTTTTTGTTTCAGTGTTACTCAGTGTTTCCCCAACCTTATTTCCTGCATCATCATATATTTCAAAAGTTATTTCATCACTCACATCCTTTGGGCTTGCATTTAATTGTAGCAACACTATTTGACTACTTATGCTCTTTGGTAGGGTAGAATTTGTTAATTGTTCTACACTTACACCGAATATTTTAGTGATTTTATAAGAATAAGTTTTTGAACTATCTAATCCAGTCAATGTTGTAGTATCAACACCTATCTCCACTTCTATATTTCTCGTAATTTCACTATCAAAACCAATGTAACAATATTCAGGATTGTTTTTACTGTTATCAGCTGAATTCTCAATGTTATTGAAATTGGTAGAAACCAAACTCCAAACATCACCTATGTTTTGAGTAATATTTACATTGTAACTCCCAACTGCGAAATACTCATCATAAATTTTTAGATAAATCGTGAAAGTTACATCATCAGAAGTACCATTATTAAACTTAAAAGTAAATTCTTGATCAAAATTATAGTATCCAGCCCCGTTTGGAGTTTCATCAACTATCACATTGCCATAGGTCGATTTCAGTTTTACATAATAACCATTAAAGTCAGAGAGTTTTTCTTCAGTTGTTATGTCTTTAATCACAACTCTGTTGTCTCCACCTAACAAAGATGCACTATTTAAGCTGAATTTGAGACTATTTGTGTCACCTGTATAGAAATATTCTGAAATTCTTATGTCTTGATAATCATTCCCGCCTTCGCTAACTGGCGATGGATAATTTGAAGATACTACAAAATTTGGGTTTAGTTGGAATGTGATATAAGCAGTCAAAACAGTGATTTGCTCACTTTTAAACTCGTTACAATATTCAACCTTGTATACAATTACCGTGTCTTCTGCCACTCTTGGACAAGTGATTTTCAAAATACCATTATCAATACTATATCGGTACTTGTCTTTTAGTTTTACATCCGATATCAATGTTGCTTTGAATTGTGAGTTATTTTGCGTGAATGTTGCTATATTTTGAACAAAAAGCATTTTTTCTGTTCCTGTAGCTTGGCTATACAAAGTTACCTGTACACTTGATTCACCACCATTTACTTCTGGATTCAAAACAAGTTTGTTCCTTTCTGAGATAACCTGACCATCAACTGTGTTTAGTTCCAAACTTGGCTTAATGGTAAATGTATATGTACCAGTGTATATCACGTCTGTGTTGTCCTCGTCTTTACCAAGGTCAAACTTTATTGCAACTTCAATTGCTATTGTTGTGTCAACTGCACCAATGGCAATTTGATTTCCACTCCAAGTTAGATATTTTTCCAGATTCCCATTATTTGTACTTTTAACTTCTGTAATCTCTACACCTTGAATGTTAATATCGGCACTATCTTTTGTTGCATTAAAATCATCACTTGTTATTGTGTTGTTGTCAAAAATCTCTTGTTCTTTCTGTTTAACTTCATAGTTTGATGTAACCACAACTGAGACTAGTTTCAGTGTGCCATATTTTGTGT
>CAYQLL010000162.1:0-1807 GCA_964418405.1 uncultured Christensenella sp.
CGGGCTACTATGAAGGCGAGTTTTTGGAAGAAGATAAACTTTTGGAAACTTTTCAAAAGGCAATAAATGATGCACAAAGTTCGGCAAATACTGTAATTGACAAAGTTTTTGTTGGTGTTCCTGCAAATTTTTGTCAAAACAAAACAAAGACAATTGTCCAAAATTTTGGGCAAAGAATAAAACTCTCTGGCGACGATTTGCAAACTATATTTTCTAGCGCGCAAGACGAACAGCAAAGCGATTTGGTTTTGCTTTCTTGCTCGCCTATTATGTATGTTCTAGACGATGGCAGAAAAGTTTTTGATGCAAAAGGTCAAAAAACTTCCAAACTTACTGTAACACTAAGTTTTATCTATGCGGAAAAACCATTTATTGAAAAGATTAACGGTATATTAAAACAAATTGGCATAAATTCCGTTGAATACTTGTCATCAACTCTTTGCGAATGTATGTACTTGCTCCCAAAAGAAAGAAGGCAAGAGCGTGCAGTTGTAATTGATTGTGGATACATAGAAACGGCAGTTGCAATTGTGAAAGGCGACGGACTACTTGACCTAAAATCTTTTGCAGTTGGTGGTGGGCATATTTCGGCGGATTTGTCACAGTGCTTGCAAATTTCGTTCAATGAAGCAGAACAACTGAGAAAGCAACTCATTTTGTCGGTTGTTCCAAATGGCGATGATGACTATGAACTTGTAAGAAACGGTTCAAACTTTCCAATAAGTATGCAACAAGCAAATGAAATAACATCGGCAAGACTTGAAATGCTTGCAAGTTTGATAAAAAAATGTGTTTGTCCAAATGGTGAGGATATGCCAACTGTTCCATACTATCTAACTGGCGGTGGAATATCGTACATAAAAGGTGCAAAAGACATTTTGGCAGGTTATTTGGGTGTGAATATATCACTAATTTTCCCAAAAGATATGCAACTCAATCGTCCGCATTATTCGTCCGTTCTTGGACTTATGGACAAGGCAATTAGTTTGGAAAATAACAAAGTCGGATTTTTCAAAAATATATTAAATAAATTAACAAAAAAATAAGGAGAGGAAAAAATGTATAGTAATATTGATGTAGGGCCAGTGGCAAATATAAAGGTTATTGGTGTTGGCGGTGGCGGAAATAACGCCGTAAATAGAATGATTGACGCAAATATCACAAGTGCGCAATTTATTGCAATCAACACAGACAAACAAGCGTTGCTTCTTAGCAAAGCAGACCACAGACTCCAAATTGGCGAAAAACTAACTCGTGGACTTGGTGCTGGTGCTGACCCAGATGTTGGGCAAAAGGCAGCGGAAGAAAGCAAGGCAAGTATAAGCGAAATTTTGAAAGATTGTGACCTTGTGTTTATAACTGCCGGAATGGGTGGTGGAACGGGAACAGGTGCCGCTCCAGTTGTTGCTCAAATTGCCAAAGAAATGGGAATTTTGACAATTGCAGTTGTCACAAAACCTTTTGGCTTTGAAGGCAGAAAAAGACAAGAAAATGCCGAAAGGGGACTTGAAAATTTAAGAAAGTATGTTGACACTTTGGTTATTATTCCAAACGATAAACTACTCAAACTTGTTCCACAAAAAACGCCAATTATTGAGGCATTTTTGTATGCTGACGATGTTCTAAAACAAGGTATTCAAGGAATTTCAGATTTGATTGTAACTCCAAGTTTAATCAACCTTGACTTTGCCGATGTTAGAAGTGTTATGAAAAACACTGGACTTGCACATATGGGCATTGGTCACGCAAAAGGCGAGAACAAGACCATTGAGGCGGTTAGACAAGCAGTTTCTTCTCCACTACTGGA
>CAYQLL010000163.1:0-1794 GCA_964418405.1 uncultured Christensenella sp.
TCAGTCTGGTGCGGGAAGACAATTAATCGACAGTTTGGGTGAATACGATTCAATGTATGTAATCGACGAAGACAATGAGAGAATTGCTGATGTGTATACTTATGTGGGTGTAGAATTTGCGGGGGATGTATACCTTCCAGCGGAACTTGGTGATTACGATTATACGTTGACACTTGTATGTCGTCCTTCAACAAAGACGTTGACGATTAACCTTGATGAAAACGGAAATGAAACCTTGGTTTATAAATTGGATGTCGACACAAAATTAGGCGATTTCCTTTATTCAAGCGATGTTTGCGAAACAATCAAAGAAAAGACAGGAGAAACCATATATCTCTATTCCTACTCTGAAGGTGAAGGACAAAAAATATCTCTTTCACGCAGTGAATTGAATGAGATAAAAGAAAGTGTAACGTTGGGGACAGTTTATCATAGATATGAGTTAACATTGCATGTTTCCAACATCATATATGTTCAGGATGAAAGGGATGATCACCCGGGTAAAATCGACTATATTTCGAAGACTCTTACTTTACATTATGAAGACGATCCTAGATCAATTTATAGTCATTTCAACAATGTATATTATCAAAATTATAAAACCTATGATTTTTTGGGAGTATTTATCAGGGATACCGACACGATGATAATTGACGCAAAAGGCAATCTCTGCGACGATATTGATTTTGATCAACTCCCCGAAGAAGTTTACGCTGATTGTGCCTATGGCTATGAAGGAATTGTTTATGAATCGTTAAGCTATGGCTATATCGTCACAAAAATAGGTAATTTTGACGTTAATACATACTCTTACTTAGATTTAAGCAAATATCGTGGAGAACCTATCGTGGGAATTGCCGCTAATGCCGATACTATAAAGTGTCGAAAAGCCTATACGATATATGCACCAAATGTCGTATATATTGGAGACTGTGCATTCAAAAGCAGTTATATCAGGAAATTTTCTCAAGGTGATAAAGTCTCAAGAATTGGAGCACATGCTTTTGAGAATTCGCATTTGGAAGAAGGTACGTTCGGCGGAAAAAATCTTGTTGTCGGAACCAATGCTTTTGCCAATTGTGATAAGCTTAAAACATTAACGTTAAGTCATATATCCGAACTGGGTGCTATGCCTTTTGTCGGCTGTTCTGCACTTGAAACTGTATTCGCAGAAAAAAATTCTTCCCTTAAAAAAATCGGAACAAGTGCATTTCAAGATTGTAAAAAACTCATAACGTGT
Organism: uncultured Christensenella sp.; assembly: GCA_964418405.1. GTDB lineage: Bacteria > Bacillota > Clostridia > Christensenellales > UBA1242 > UBA5893. The sequence continues at coordinate 1,241 of CAYQLL010000163.1, forward strand.
GATTTGTTGTTGATAAGCGGTTTGAAAATGGTTGACAATTTCGCTTTTAAAGGTTGCACTGCACTGACAACGGAAATTACCGTTGCACTGGAAGAAATAGGTGTAAGAGCGTTTGAAGGTTGCGAAAATATCAGTGTTATTACATTGACCGCTTCGCTCAAAAAACTTGGAATGGGAGCATTTTCAAGTTGTACTGGTTTGAAAACTGTTTCCTTGGTGGCTGTTGCAAACCAAGCCGTAGACGCAGGGATTTTTATGGGAAGCGGAACGGACTTTGAAATAGATATACTTGATACCAATAATTATATGAAGAAATGGAATGAAGATTGGAAGTTCTCGGAACGATCGATTTCCGTCAAATATACCGTGAGAACAATATAGGAGGATATAGCCATGAGAAAACACAGAAAAATAAGAAACGTATTTTTGAGTATAGTTTTGATTTTTGCAATGCTTGCACCGATGGCATTTATGATGACAGGTTGTGCATCTGGTGACGGAAATGTATGGAACGAATATTTGAACAACAGAGAAAATTGTCTTTGTACAGAATT
>CAYQLL010000164.1:0-1742 GCA_964418405.1 uncultured Christensenella sp.
TCAAAAGTATCCCCGACTTGTACATTTGTAGAATCTTTGAGTTTTATACCGCATTCATAACCATAGTTAATTTCCGCTTTATCGTCTTTTTGAATTCTTAGTGCTTCAATTTGCGTTTCAAGTATTTTCTCATCTCCACGATAAACATTGACAAAAGCATTTCTTGTGATTTTTCCGTCGGTAACATAAGAACCACAAACTATTCCACTTTGTGACAACTTGAACATTGCTCTAACTTCTGCGTGACCAATTGTTTGATTTTCATATTTAACTGTGAGCATACCGCTAATTGCCTTTGTCACTTCGTCAACAACATCATAGATGACCTTGTATGATTTTATTTGGACTTTCATTGATTCAGCAATTTGTTCAATTTTTGACGATAACTTAAGATTAAAATTAACAATAACAGCATCGGACGCTTGAGCTAAAAGCAAATCGCTTTCAGTTACCGCGCCAGCACCACTGTGGATACAAACAACTTTTGCTTCTTCGTTCTTTATAGTAGTGAGTGATTGCTTTAATGCTTCAACTGAGCCTTGAACATCGGCTTTTATGATGATATTTAGTGCTTTTAGTTTGCCCTCATTTACTTTATCCATAAAGTCTTCAAGAGAAACACCACTTGTTGAATTTGCTTTAATCTCCTTTGCTTTTGAAATTCTTTCGTAAATAACTTGTTTTGAAAGTTTTTCATCAACAACAAATACCTTATCTCCAGAATTAGGAACACTATCAAGTCCCAAAACGGAAACGGGAGTGCTTGGCGATGCACTTTTCACAACTCTACCATTCTCATCATACATTGCCCTAACTTTCCCATAAGAAATTCCTGAAATAATTGAATCGCCAACATGCAAAGTACCACTTTGAACAAGGACAGTTGCTATTGGTCCTTTATTTTTGTCAAGTTCAGCTTCAATAACTGCACCAACAGCGGTCTGTTTTGGATCAGCTTTGAGTTCTTGCACTTCTGCAACAAGCAAAATCATTTTAAGTAATTCATCTATACCAATTCCCTTTTTTGCAGAAACAGGAACAATAATCGCATCCCCACCCCACTCTTCAGGTAAAACACCATTCTCCGCAAGTTGTTGTTTTACCCTTTCAATATTTGCTTCAGGTTTATCAACTTTGTTTATTGCAACAATCATTGGCACATTAGCTGCTTTTATATGACTTATAGCTTCAACTGTTTGTGGCATAATACCATCGTCAGCAGCAACAACCAACACAGCAATATCCGTGACTTTCGCACCACGAGCACGCATTGCAGTAAAGGCGGCATGCCCCGGTGTGTCAATAAATGTGATTTTTTCGTTATTCCAAATTATTTGATATGCACCTATCTTTTGTGTGATTCCACCTGCTTCTCCGCTAACGACATTTGTTTTTCGAATAGCATCAAGTAATGAAGTCTTACCATGGTCAACGTGACCCATGACTGCTACAACTGGTGGACGCTTTACCATATCTTCTTCGTTTGCTTGCTCTTTTACATCTTCAAGCATTTGCTCTTCGTATGTTTTTTCAAGTTTTTGTTCAAGTCTTACACCTAATTCACCGCAAACAAGTTCGGCCGTCACAAAATCAATCGTGCTATTAATATTTGCCATAATTCCTAAAATCATCAATTGTTTAATTATTTCGGTTACTGGTCTACCAACTTTTTCAGAAAGATTTTTAACTGTTATATTTTCTGTTGTGATAATTGCACTATCTACTTTTGGTGCAACAAAAAC
>CAYQLL010000165.1:0-1738 GCA_964418405.1 uncultured Christensenella sp.
TAACCAAAAAACAGGCACAATATTATGTATGTATCTTGCATGCTATGGTGCTGTTCGTTGCATCATTGAAACATTTAGAGGCGATAGCCTGTATATTGGTACTGTAAAAGTATCGCAAATTTTAAGTCTACTTTTGATAGTAGTTAGTATAATTTTGCTCATAGTAATAAACACTAAGAAAAAGGGCAAAAACAGTGAAGATAACACGGATAACAAAGTTAATTAATGTAATTTTGACACTTTTATTTTTCATATTAGTATTTTATTTCAATCTAAAACCAATTTGGTTTTCTTTATCACTAATTTTTTTATCAACATCTCAACTGTTTTTTGCAATATTCCTTAAGCTGGATAGCAAACTCTACCTTTTTTCCATTCTTTTCTTGTGTGGGGTTTGGGGTATAGTAAAGTTTTATTATGCTATGCCACTATCTTTCTACTATTTTGTATATATTTTAATTCTAGGATTGTCATCGTTCCTAATTTTTGCTTTTTTTCGTCAAAAATTTCACTTAAAAGTGTTTGTTATTTGTGCTTTGGAAGTGTTATTATTAGTTGTATATAAAATGGAGTATGTGACAATTTTGGAATTTGTATTGATTGAAATTGCATTTTTGTTATTTATTATCCAAAATATCTCAAAAAGGGTGCATGTAAACACAAGGAGTAATTGATTATGAATTTTACATCAAGCAAAAACGGCTACAATAAAAAAGAAGTAGACCTGTACATACAAGATTTGCAAAATAAACAAAATGACCTAGTGCAAAAGAACTTAAAACTTGAAAATGAGTTAAAGCTTTTTCAAACACAAAAACGAGAAATGAAAGAAAAAAATGATAGCATATCGCTTGCCCTAACTTCCGCAGTTGAAAAAGCAAAACAGATAGAAAAAAGTTCAAATAATGTTTACAAACTAAAAATTCAACAAATAAATCTTTTATACTCTCGTTGGGAAAGACTGCTTGACGAGATTTTAACCAAATATCCCCAAATTGAAGAAGTTGAAAATGTCAAAGAACTTCTATTAAACTTCAAAGAAAGCATAAAATCAACCCTAAAAGATGACTACAAACTATGTTCAATAACATCGCCAGTCAAAACAGACAATGACACAATAAGACTACTACTTAACAAACTTAATTCTTACAACAAAACCAATTCCCCAAAGACGGTGAAAATGGAGAGAAAACAACTATCAAAAGATATGCAAAACTCTCAGACTGAATTAAGTCGCATTGAAGAAAAAGCATCACTTATAAAACCAATTTGCAATGCATCACTTGCAAACAGTTCAATTGATGAAGATTTGGCGGACAAGTTTTTGGAAGATGATTCACTTGAAAATAATGCATATTCAAATATCATAACATCCAAAGTCACAGCTATTCCAGAAGTTAATGAAACAGGTTTTGACCTAAAAGAAGCCATCAACCCCAAAGATGACCTAGACGAAATAATGAAAGCATTTGACTTTTTTGCTCAAAGTGATGACGAGAATTAAAGTTGCGACGATAGTGTACAAAATTAGTCAAAAGTCCTAAAAGAGTTTTAACACTATTCGGTGTGTTTGTAAAATATGACAAAATATCGCAAAAAACTGAAAAAATATCAAAAAAGTGGTTGACAACCCATTTGTATTGTGTTAATATCTCTATGTTATCGCAAAAAGCGGTAATAAGGCGAACCATAAAAATTGAATATTGTACAAGAATAGTAAAGGTTAATTGTTTAGAAA
>CAYQLL010000166.1:0-1685 GCA_964418405.1 uncultured Christensenella sp.
TATGACACATGGACGAGTGTTTGCATATTTTTGCTTTCTATTCTAGTTTGTGCAAAATTTGGGTTTTTATTATATGTTTAAGATTATTCTTACACGACGAAGTTAGGACTTGACAGATTTTTTTTTACAAGTAGCAAAAAAAATGTATTATTCAAAAGCTGAATAATACAATGGCGTTAGTTAGTCTGTAAGCCGAGTTCTGTATTTGACGATTATCTATCTAGTTGTGGTGTTTCCAACACAATCAAGCGGTGTTTTTAAGTGACAATGCGAACAACATATGCGTCACTTTTAACCTTACTTCAGGTGGGGTTTACATTACACCTTTTGTTACCAAAAGGTCGGTAGTCTCTTACACTGCCATTTCAACCTTACTCACAAAAATTTGTGGGCGGTGTTATTTCTGTTGCACTTTCCTTAAAGTCGCCTTCACCAGCAGTTAACTGGCACCCTGTTCTGTGAAGCTCGGACTTTCCTCATTGTGACCATAACAATCACACTGCAATCGTCTGGCTAACTAACATTAATATTATATGACTTAAAACAATTTTTGTCAACTAACCAACGGTAAATATCGGTTTAACTTGTCCAAGTTTTTTGTCTTTTATAAATGCTTGCATAATACCATCGGCAGAGATTTTGATTGCAACGCCATATTTTGCCAATGTTTTTGTGGCAGCAAGACGTCCGCCACTCGATGAACCTGCTTCAATTTGAACAATGGCACCAATAGCAATAATCGTGCCATCATTGTCTATGATTGTTGCACCGTCGACACCAACTATTTCCTCCCTAAATTTTCTTGAAAGTTCGTGGAATTTTTTGTCGGCGATACATTCTTTAAGACATGCTGCTTTTATCATAGTTTTGTCACTTAAAAAATCTTCATAGGTTTGGTTCTCGTCAACCACAATTGGTTTAGTGAAGTTGTAGAGTTTATGAGATTCTTCTATAAGTTGGTTTTTCTTAATTTCGTAGTACTTTTCATTTATGATATCATGGATATCAATGTGGGTTAGTGCATTTTCAACACCATCTTTATCCAAATACACAATACACCCACCAGTTCTAGCAAAGGAGCAATCAAGTGCTGTAAAATATATTTGTTTGCGAATCTCTTTGATTGTATGAGATGTCCTATTGGACAAAAGTTGAATAATTTCGTCATGGCAGTAGCTCCCCCAACTCCCACCCTTTTTAACATACATGAGTTCATAGTTCTTGAACAACATAATCTCGCCACTTGATAGAAGAATGATACCAATACGCTTATCGTTACAATATTTTGCAACTCCCGTATAATCGTACGGACAAATAGTTGGTGCATTGCGAAGACGTTCAAAAAGAACATGACCAAGCAAATAACCCTCTTTATCAATTTCAATACACGTTTGTTGCCCATTGGACATAACCGAAAAAAAGTCTTTCTTAAATAGTGAGGTATAATGTAAATTTTCAGTTTTATTTGGACAGTTATTATATTCGTTTATAATTATACCAAACTTTATTTCACTGCCTTCATAAGTTTTTCGAGCATATTTATCTAGCCCAGAAATTACTCCCAAAAGTGTGTTGTATGATATTTCTGTAAGCGATTTACAAATTGCTTTTTCCATTGCCAAACTTTGCAGTTTTTTGACATATATTTGATCTGTAATTTGATAGTCATTAATTTGGTCGAGTTC
>CAYQLL010000167.1:0-1678 GCA_964418405.1 uncultured Christensenella sp.
GTTACACAAGTGTAAGAACAAGTGTTGCAAAATCACTTAATATACCCGCCGTTAAAGTTTTGAGTTATGTTGGTATACAAAAAGCAAAAATTACGCTATAAAATGCGGTTTAAACTTTGATGAAAAAGACGAAAACTTATCTCTTGCACTTGGTGGAATGACATACGGAGTGAGTTTGAAAGATATGACAAATGCATATTTACCCTTAGCTAATAATGGCAAATATAGCACGGCAAAATTTATTAACTATATAACAGATGAAAAAGGCAAAATAATTTATCACTACTCACCAAACAAAACAACTGTATTTAGGGAAGATTCGGCATATCTTATGACGGATATGCTAAAAACTTGTGCAAAAAGCGGAACTGGGAGAAAACTTGGCAACCTTGATTTTGAAGTCGCAACCAAAACTGGAACAGTAGGGAAAAATACTAATACTGATGCTTACAACATCTCCTATACAACTCAAGATTTGGTTGGTATTTGGCTTGGAAATGCCGATAATTCGCCAATAGACACGTTTGGCGGTGCTATTCCAACGGATATTGCAAAAATGTACTTAAGTGAAATTTATAGCAAAACAAAACCTCAAAATTTTGTTGTCCCAACCTCAATTTATGAAGAAAAAATAGATAATTTAGCACTAAATAATGAACACGTTGTGTACCGTGCGTCGTCATATATTCCAGAAAAATATCATATTGTCGAAAAATTCTCCAAGTTTAATCAACCAAAGGAAAAAATATTTCAAGGTATTTGTCTTAATTCGCCATCACTTGATGGGAAAGTAGTAAACAATATGGCATACTTAACATTTTTCGCAAATGATTATTTTATTTACGAGATTTACGAAAATGACGGCAATTTTGATAGACTATTAAGCACAATTACAAATACTAGTGGGACTACAACTCAAACTTTTGACATAAACAAACGGACAAAATATTTTGTCATTGCAAAATTAAAAAATTATGCTGATAACACGGAGATTATCAGCAATAAAAGTAATATTATTGAACTTTTGCCAAATACATAACTTAGGCATTAACCATTTTTTCACGGACTTTGCTTTCAATTTCAGCCATAACTTCTGGATGTTCTTCAAGATAAAGTTTGGCATTTTCCCTACCTTGTCCAATTTTTTCGTCGTTATATGCAAACCATGAACCAGTCTTTTGACAAATTCCAACATCGGTTGCCATATCCAAAATACAACCAGTTTTTGATATACCTTTGCCATAAATTATGTCAAATTCAACTGTTTTGAATGGTGGAGCGAGTTTGTTTTTAACAATTTTGATTTTTGTTCTGTTTCCAATTATCGCATCACCATTTTTGATTGTGTCAACTTTTCTTACATCCATTCTTATGCTTGCATAAAATTTAAGCGCTTTTCCCCCCGCGGTTGTTTCTGGATTTCCAAACATAACACCAATTTTTTCACGCAATTGATTGATAAACACAACAGCAGTCTTACTCTTATTCGCAATACCAGCAAGTTTTCTCAGTGCTTGGCTCATAAGCCTTGCTTGAAGACCAACATGGTTGTCGCCCATATCCCCATCAATTTCTGCCTTTGGAGTCAGTGCGGCAACTGAGTCAACAACAACAACATCAACTGCCGCCGTTCTAACTAATGTATCGCAAATGTCAAGTGCTTGTTCCCCATTGTCTG
>CAYQLL010000168.1:0-1638 GCA_964418405.1 uncultured Christensenella sp.
AATTACCAATCAAGGGATAGGAGATTTGGTAAGATTAAACAGGAGAAAAAATAATGAAACAAAGAACAGTAACAGGGGCTATGATTATAGCAGTACTAATTTTAGTTTTGTTCGCAAGGAACTTGTCAACATATATTTTTGATGCATTTGTTGTGATACTTGCAACCATTGGTGCATATGAAATGACAAACTTGCTCGCAAAAGCAAATATGTACAACAATAGATATATTCCAATTTGTTATCCAATTGTTGCATATGGTGTTTATGTTTTATGTGCGATGCTTGAAATGAAATGGTATATGATACTCTTAATTGAACTATCTGTACTTATTTTGATTGTTGGATTTTTGGCACTATATGGAATAATATTTACAAAACAAACAAACAATGAAATAAAAACAAGAAATCTAAAAATAAAACCTGACACATTTTCCATTTTTAAGGCTATGCATACACTTTTTGCGTGTTTGTATCCAACTGCATTGATTTTTGGATGGATACTTATAAATAATATGGGGAATTTTTCATATGTATTTTCAAAGACGCAACAAGAATTACAACTTTTTGCGACATTTGTGCTTATTTTAACTTTTATCATTCCAATTTTTGTTGACACTTTTGCATATCTTACGGGAGTGATTATAAAAGGCAAAAAGTTATGCCCAAGCATAAGTCCAAACAAGACTATTTCAGGTGCAGTAGGCGGACTTGTTTGGGGGACAGTTGCGTCTTTGATTACATTCTTAATTTTTAATGCGATACCAAAATACAACGAAGTATTTACTAGTTTTGGCGTAAAATTTTGGCAATTTTTGATTATTGGTTTAATTGCGTCAATTTTGTGCCAATTGGGCGACATTTTGGAAAGCAAACTAAAACGCAACGCCAATGTTAAAGATAGTGGCAACATTTTGCCGGGGCATGGCGGAATTTTAGATAGAATTGACAGTCATTTGATTTGTTCAATATTTATTTTCATTTCAGTGTTATTTTTGATTTAAGGAGATTATATGGGTTTACTATGTGCCTCACTTTCTGGCGTATTTTCAACAATTTTATATGTAATTTTGGCAATAGTTATTTTGCTACTAATGGTGCTAATTCACGAATTTGGACACTATGTTGTTGGCAGGATGCTTGGCTTTAAGATTACAGAATTTTCTATTGGCTTTGGTAAGGCTATATTGCAAAGAACAAACAAGCGTGGCGAATTAATTTCGTTGCGTATTTTTCCGCTTGGTGGATATTGTGCTTTTGCTGGGGAAGAAGGTGACGAAGACGAAAATAACAAAGACGGCGATAAAGAGCAAGAACACAAAGAAATTAAAACAGAGGAAGAAAGTACTGGTAAACAAGAAGTTGTTGCGAATATTGAAACTGTTGGACAAAAAAAGAATAACGATTTATTGTTTAACGAGCAAAAACCTTGGAAAAGGTTACTTGTGTATGGTGCGGGTGTATTTTTCAACTTTCTAAGTGCAATTATTTTCTCGTTTATTTTGCTTGTCGCTTTTGGATATGATATTCCACAAGTAAAAAAAGTTGATGACACACAAATACAATATGTTGGAAGCGAAGTGCTAAAAGAAGGTGATGTTATTTGGAAAGTTAACGGCGAAAGAATTAGTTTTGCTTTTT
>CAYQLL010000169.1:0-1600 GCA_964418405.1 uncultured Christensenella sp.
CGGAAGTATTCGGGAGTGTTTTCCAAGTACCCTCGATTAACTAATAAGCTAAAGTCTGTTTCATGCAGCGGAAAAATAAAAGGAAATCTTCTATAGCTTTGAGTTTTATCTTCTTTGCCTGCCAATGTGTCAAGGAAGGTTTTATAATCTTCTTGCCCATTGATTATATTAACGGTATTGGTCAGATAGATTTTTCCATACTTAATATTCGCGGCAGCTTTTGACGGGTGTGTGTCAAACATGCGGAATATATCGGACACGGAATACTGTCTTAATAAATCGTTTGCACGACAGTCGGACCAGATTATGACGGGTTGGCCATCATATCCATCAAGCGCAACTTTGCCTTCGCCTGCTATAAAGAATATATCCTCATCGTTGTCATATTGCGGAAAGAGCGCACGGGCCAAGGCCCTTGACATAAGGTCTTTGCCTATTCCACCCTTACCGGTTACATAAAAGTTTATTCGACTCTTCGGCATCTGAGCATTACGCAGATAAATCAGACGAGCTTTCTGCGCTTGGTCAGGGTATGTCATATACATCTTGCATTCTTTTTGGTATGCCTCTTTCAAAGACATTCCTTCATATTGGATTTTATAAAGAAATTCCTCTTTCGGTGTTTCAAAGCGTCCTATTCTTATGCGGCGTTCCTGCATTCGGGTCAGCTCTGCTCGAAAGTCAAAATTCGCATGCATCTCGTCATCAGAATATAGATGTTTGCCCAACGCCTGTTGCTTTTCGCTTTCGTGGGTCAGATACTCTACCATTTCTATGAATGGGTCATATCCTTGCCCTATCTTTATGAAATTAGGTGCCACACCAAACCATTTAGCAACGCCACTTATAGGCATCCCCTGATTAAATTTCATTACAACATGCCAATGTGCGGACTTTAGCGTTCCTGCCTTGTGTTCGGGATTTTCCTTCTCATCTTCTTCGGTATAAGGGTCTTTATCATGTAGAATATAGACTCTTTTCTCTATGACTTTATGCTCTAAGGCTTTTAGGATTGTTTCTTCAGAGAGAAGAACTTTTCCCGTTTCTTTATGGATAACATCAGTCGCCACTTCCATAACTCTTGCAGAAGGGCCTTTTTTGCGTTTTGCTTTTGTTACCACTAAAGCTTCGGTGGCATCCCCAGACGCTCCCACTACTTCGGAAACCCCAGATGCACTCGTCGGATTTTCTTCTGATTCTTTTCTCATCGCGCTAACCTCCGATTGTTCTGCATATATTATAAAGCAGTTACCCACTTTTGACAACATGGGTAACGGTGTAATTGGGTAAACTTGTTAACTTTTTTGAATAATGTTACCCGTTACCCAATCGGAAATCGCGCGTCACACAAGCCCAAATGACGCGCGCGCATTAGGTTGCGTATGTATGAATGCCCATTTTTAGAGCATTTACAGCAACGCGACTTAAAAAGAAATAGGTGTTACCCGATTTACCCAGCGTTTTTAGGTTTTTTGATTTTTTTCGGTTGGGTAACACTGGGTAACATCGATTTACCTAAATTGCGTACATTTGTCATTTTTTTATGACAATTAGCAAATAAGAGCGTCAGCACTAAAAATGCTAACGCTCAGGGATTTAT
>CAYQLL010000170.1:0-1579 GCA_964418405.1 uncultured Christensenella sp.
CTCTCAAACTTGGTAGGATTGAGTGGACTCGAACCACCGACCCCCACCTTATCAGAAAAGTGTATGTTTTTAAGTGGGTTTATACGCACGCCCTTAAATGTGCCTAAAATAAAGGCTTTTGGACACACCAAAAAGTCTTTTGATGTCAAACAAAAATGCACACTTGACATCAGTTGACATCAAATGTGCCCTTTTACTCAAAATTATGTGGTCTAAAACCATATAAAACTGCCTAGAACGATATAACACTTTTTGCGAGATTTTTAATCATCAAGTAAGAAATCAGCAAGGTGAACAATTTTTATTCCATTAACGTTGCCACTTGCATAATCGTCAAGAGTAACAATCATTTTAGGATAATTATCTTTTATTTCCATAAGGTTTGATATTTCTCTATCTGACTCTTTTGGAAGTTCACGACATACTTGAATATAAAGTCTTTCATCTCTGTTAGTTGCAACAAAGTCTATTTCTTTGTCGGCGTTTTTTCCTATATAAACATCATAACCACGGCGTTTAAGTTCAAAGAAAACTATATTTTCTATGGTTGTTGCTATGCTTGTTGGATTAAATCCATACAAAGCATATTTTATAGATTGGTCAGCAAGATAAAATTTTTCTTGTGTTTTTAATACATTTTTACCTTGTAGGTCATATCTTTTACATCTATATATTACAAATGCTTTTTCTAACCATTCTAAATAGTTGTATATTGTTTCAACAGATATATTTCTTTTTTCTGATTTCAAGAAATTAACTATTGAATTAGCGGAGAATGTTTTGCCAACATTTTCAACTATAAACCTTACAACTCGGTTAAACAAATCTATGTTAGATATTTGGTGTTTGTTGGTTATATCATTCATCACAACCGAATTATATATATCTTCTACTATTGAATATGCTGCCTTTTCATCAAAGTTAGTGCTTGCAACCAATGGAAAGCCCCCATAACGGATATAGTCTTGCAAATGTTCTTTGTTTGACTTGTTTGGATTGTTCTTAAAGGTTAAATATTCTTTAAATGAAAGAGTATAAACAGGAATTGTGATATATCTACCTGTTAGATAAGTAGATATCTCACTACTCATAAGTTTTGAATTCGAGCCAGTTACATAAATATCTGTGTTGTAATCTTCAAGCAAAGTATTAACAACTTTTTCCCAGCCAGTTATTTCTTGAAGTTCATCAAGCAAGAAATAATATTTGCCACTATCAACCATAAAAGATTTTAGTTCTTCATACATTTTTTTAGAGGAAAAAGACTTGCCATAATCTTCGCTTGTATATTTTCTTGTGATTATGTGTTTTTCATTAACGCCACGAGAAAGAAGTTCTTGCTTTAACATCTCCAAGATTGTAGATTTGCCACATCTTCTTATTCCTGCAAGAATTTTAACTAACTTAACATCTATAAATGGTTTTAACTTTTCTATATAATTTGGTCTTATTATCATATTGCATTCTCCTCTAATGATTATATATTACCAAAAAAGTTTCCACAATGCAATAGTTTTTCTACTCTAACTAGAAAAACTTTGTAAAATTATAAGGTTTTTTGGCTTATTTTATCCTAAAA
>CAYQLL010000171.1:0-1510 GCA_964418405.1 uncultured Christensenella sp.
AAGGGTGCTTTTTTCGTAAAAAAATATAAAAAACCTCCTAAAAATAGTTGACATAGGGTAAACACTATGATATACTATAATCATCAAAAGAAAGGAGGTAAACAGATGAGAAATAAAAAGAACCCCAAGCGATGGATTGAATGGTTGCTTCAAATCTTAGCTGGGGTTGTATCCGGAGTGATAAGTGGTTTGATAGTTTGGTTCATCACCAAATAAACAACCTAAAACAACTTATCACGTGGGAGAAGGTGAAAGCCTTCTCTCACACGGAAAGTATAACACGGATCTCATCTGAAAGACAATATGGGAATTCATATCATAGTGGCGATTGTAGTTGCGGTTGCGGTCACTCTTATGGTTGGCAGAGTATTCCGGAAGAGGAGGGAAGACGATGCCAAAGGGTGAACCGAACACGCAGACGAAAGCGACAGACAAGTACCAAAAAAAGGCTGGAATCGTAGCTAAAACATTCAAGCTGAAAAAAGAAATAGTTGAGGCTTACAAAGAAGCCTGTGATAAAGCAGGAGTAAGTCAGGCGGGACAGCTAACAAAGATGATGAATGATTTCATCGAAGAAGTGAATAAGCAGTAACAAGGACAGCACTCGGGAACGGGTGCTGTTTTAATGTACCCCGTAACCCCCACACCCCCCGTACATGCACGAGAGAATAGATAAATCACGATGGACACTGAAAGAATAAAAGAGTTAATCAAGGCGAACAACTTACATGAATTCTATACAAGTAGAACGTGGCAGAAGGTGGCGGCACAGGCACGGGCGGTACAACACAATGAATGTCAGCGGTGTAGGGCTAAAGGAATATATAAGCCTTGCGAGGTTGTACATCATAAGAAGTATGTAAAGATGTTTCCTGAATTGGCGTTGAACGTGGACAATCTCGAATGTTTATGCTTTGAATGCCATGAAGAAGAGCATGAACGAGCGTTTGGATGCACGAAAGAGCCGCTTACGCCTGAGAGATGGTAACCCCCGGTCAGAAAAAACGCGAAGAAAAAGGGGGACGTTTACCGCGAGGGGGTCTGGACTGTCGAGATTTTCGACGCGCGCGGGCGAAAAAGGAGGAGAAAATGGCAAGAATTACAGCAAAATCGATAAAGAAGAGCTTGCAAAAACAGCTTAATGATATGGGCGCAGATCTGGCGCATTTTGAATCGTTGGTTAATGACTATTGCTTCATGTGGGAACAATGCGAGGCGATGAAAGAGAATATCAGAGAGCGTGGACTGGTGTATGCTTCCGTGAGCAGTGCCGGAGCAGATTTCGAACGTGAGAACCCATGCACGAAGAATTTATTGCAGTACAATAAACAGATGCTTTCAATCCTGAAAGAATTACATTTATCAACGGATAATATTGCAGCTGAGGAAGATGACGAACTTTGACAGGTTGCGACTATTTAGACGATTACATCAGACTTATAAGAACAGGCGCAATACAGGCGTGTAAAGAGCAGAAGAAACTAATCAAATTCGTTGAAAAGAAAATCAA
>CAYQLL010000172.1:0-1505 GCA_964418405.1 uncultured Christensenella sp.
CGTCTCACTAGGTTTCGTTTCTCTATACCAGTAGACTTTGCCATCTTGGTCTTCACTTCCGTGATTTATACCGCTATCCCATCCTTCACTCCAGCCTGAAGGCTTACTTTCTGCTTCACAATATACATCACAACCAAACCAACTAAATGCACCATAACCCACACTAACAATCGTTTCGGGTATAACAATCGAGTCAAAAGCCCCAGATATTCCCAAATCGTTTAAGGTAAATTCTGTACTGACTATCTCATTTACTGTATACTCTCCAGAATTTCCAAAAGAATCAATTTGATAAACATCTGAAACAATAAAAGGTAAAGAACTTACTAGCGTGGAACCCGTGTTATCGTTCTTCAACACCATTTGCATAATCTCCCTCAATTCTCCCAATGCTTCATAACTACTTATGCCTATATGTTTATTATTCATAAACAAAACCTTCCCTTTCAGATTTTCCCAATCAACCATAAATCCGCATTTTGCATCTATCATTGCACCTAACTTTGCTTGAAAATCTGTCAGTGCACTTGTTGATGACGTCGCTTCCGTTGATGTAAAACTAAAACCATGGTCAATTGTTACTGGATAGTTTGAACTCGTGTTAAGTATATTCTCAATTGCTGTTTTTGTTATACATTTCGCTTCAGTCGATGAACTCCCATAGGTTAAAGTTGCAAAGCCGTAGTCACATAATGCTACATTCACATCATTGTTTGCTTTCGCTGCAGTGTAATCTGCTAATGTATTGTAAGTTGTTTTTATTATTGTCAAATCAACTTTTTTAGGTATAACAACATCTGTTATTTCTCTATTATTATAATTTAACAACTTTAATGTTTTGTTTGTTTGGTCAATTTCAAAACCGAAACCTTCAAGTGTGTCAGAATATGTGCCATATACAACAGATATACTGTAATTAAAGATTACATCAGAAATTCCAACCGTTTGGTCTTTTAGTCCATAGGCAAGGACAATGTTTTTGCCAATGTTATCCCCGCTTTCTGGTTTTATTATATCGTTTTGATAACTTGTGTTATAAACATAACTATTATCGTCACCAAGCACACTTGAACCAACTTTTGCATATGCACTTTTTGACGGTGTTAACGACCTTATATTTATAACAATATACCATTGGTAACCATCATTGTATTCTATTTCAATTCCATCAACTGTTTTTGTGGCCTGCTCTGTTGTAAACTCCGCTTCTGTTACAAAAACTGGAATCTTGCCACTCTCACCAGTTGTGGTGGAATCTTTTACCAAAGTGTATGTTGAGCCTATTTCCGAAAAAGTTTTTCCCTCTAATGCTTTTGCATTTGTTTCTAGCGCCTCGCAATCTATAATTGTTTTTGTGCTAGATCTAAACACTTTGGTTTCAATCTCAACCATAACATCCGTGACTTCATAGGATATTGTTCCGCCAATTGTGTATTTTACGCTTGTTGCAGCCAATACGCCAAAACAAAGTACAGCAAAACTTAAACAAAGCATACTCATTGACA
>CAYQLL010000173.1:0-1461 GCA_964418405.1 uncultured Christensenella sp.
AATAAATGGCAATAATCACACACTAACAAGAAAAACTGACTTTTTGTCCTCAATTTTTTTGGTTAGCAGTGCAAATTGCAGTTTGACTATTAAAGATTTAACAATTGATGGCGGTGCAGTTTGGACAGGCGATATCAACGAAACATTAAATAGGGGAACGACTAACTCTGGCATTGTTGCCACAAGTCCACTGATTAAAATGAGTGCATCTGGGTCAATTTTATCGCTAGAGAATTGCACTCTTCAAAATAACTATAACAACTATACAACAGATGCCCAAAATGCGGGTGGTGCAATATTTTTAGGTTCGTCATCAAGTGCAACATTAACTAATGTCAACATAAAAAATTGTTATTCAAATACTTTTGGCTCAGCAATTTACACACGTGATACATCAAAACTTGTGATAAATAGCGGAAAATTTACTGGGAATAGTGGAAATTCATCGAAAAATACAACTGCTATCTGTGTGGATAATTCGTCAACTTGTGTAGTTAATGGTGGGGAGTTTACAAATAATCTTGCCTACTCAAAAGGCGGAGTTTTCTGGGTATCAAATGGCAGTCTTGACATAAATGGCGGAAAATTTGGAAATAATATTGCAACTAATGGAGCGGGAATTTATCTTAATGGTAGCGCAAAGGTAAATATTGCGGACTTTGAAGAAATGCAAGATATTTATCTTGTAAGTGGCAAAACAATAAACATATTAGGGATGTTTTCTGGCAAGACATTAAATATTAAACTTGCAAGTAGCACCGACGGCACAACAGTTGCAATATGCGATGATCGAGAAATTATATATAAGGTGTTAAAAGCACTTAATGTTGATGATAAACTGTTGTATGTTGATGGAACTAATATAAAACTTGGGGACACATCAACATCAAAAGCGTCGATACAAAATGGCGAAAAAGTAACGCATTTTACAAGTTTTGGTGATGCATTAAATGCATCGGACAGTGGGGATACGATAACACTATTAGATAATATCACAATTGACGACGAAATTATAATTAACCATCAACTTACAATAGATTTTTCGAATTACAATCTAACAGGTTATGACAAAATTAAAACAACAAGTGCTTATTGTGTGAAATATGGCGACAATATTTTAAGTGTTGACGAACATACATACAATCGAAACATAAACTACACTTGGAGCGACGACAACACTACTTGCACAGCGAAAGGATATTGCGAGTGTGGGGAATATTATGAAGAAACAGTAACCGCGACAGAAAAAGTTGACACAGGTGTTCACACTGGCGACAAAACAATTACAAAAATTGCAACATTCACGTATAGCGAATTTGAGAAGCAAGAAAAAGTTATTTTGCAAGTTGTAAACGGACACAAGTATAATCAAAATATAACATACACTTGGAGCAACGACAATGCTGCTTGCACAGCGAAAGGATATTGCGAGTGTGGGGAATATTATGAAGAAACAGTAAC
>CAYQLL010000174.1:0-1432 GCA_964418405.1 uncultured Christensenella sp.
AACTTCAACAATAAACTTCTATATAACTTTTTCCGAGTATGATATTGTATATAATCAAGTTAAAAAAATATACAATGCTTTCCCAGACGATTTTGAAGACAAAACAAGTGCACAATATTTCCTAGATTTATGTAACTCAATTTCAGACAACTATGACCTAAAACAATCAATAAGTATTTTAAGCAAAGTAAAACAAGAAAAAATAGAAAAAAACAATACTGATTATACCGCCATAATTTCAACCCACTACACACAAACAAAGAATATTCTTAAAGACACATATTATTCTCAAATAAAAGAGTTTTATGAACTAAATTATGAAAGCAAAGAAAAAGATGACATAGAGCAAATGTGCAAACTTATATTGAACTACAATTCGTATGAAAAAATGAATGCAACACTACTCAAAAATAAATTTATGCTCCTAAAAGTTGGCACAAAAACCGACACGGAGATAAAAGAAATAATTGGCTATAATGAGATATCCAAATATAACACCAATGAGCAAATTCAAATATACAACTATCTTATAGAAAATAACAAATTTGACTATAACTATTTAACTTCATTCAATTTTAACACGACATCTGGCTCAACCACCAATGCCTATGACTACACAATCTACACTATGCAAATTCTGAACATACTTATCATTGTGTTCACAATTTTCTATGCTTGCAGTTCCATTGCAGGTGACTACTCAAATGGCACAATGAAAATGATTGCAATAAGACCATACACCAAAAGCAAACTATTCGCTGGCAAATTTTTGTCGTGTGTAATGTTTGGCGGAATGCTTATGCTTATATCGTTTTTTGCATCGTTTATCGTTGGCATAATCTCATATGGGTTCTCGTCGCTTAGTTGTTTGGTTGTATTTGATGCAAGGATAATATTCACCACAAGTCCAATTGTTTTAATGTTATTCTATCTTCTATCATGCTTTATAAACCTTGTTGTGTATATTTCGCTTGCAATGTTCATTTGTATGATGTTTAGGTCCAACACTTTGTCTGTGTTTTTGTCCTCTGCCCTATATGCTGTGCAAATTGTACTTTGTGGCACGGTAAACAAAGTTTGGCTTAAATACACACCTTTTGCACACTTTGACCTATTCAAGTACTTTGGCAACAGTTCGTTTGGTTTACTTAAATTCAATATTTTACCAGACTGTAATTTCACAATAAGCGCACTTGTTTTAGGGCTTATGTTTATTTTAATGAACCTAGTTTCAAGTTACTTATTCAAACACAAAGATATAACTTAAAAAAAAAGATGCTAAAAACGTTTCTTGCTAAAAAATTCATATCAATTTTTGAAAACTGTAAATTTTATATACAGATTTGAATTTTATGTGTTATAATGGTGTGCAATATAAGGTGTGAATGCATGTTTGTTAAACTTTTATTGCTAAAATTGTATAAAAGGAGGT
>CAYQLL010000175.1:0-1425 GCA_964418405.1 uncultured Christensenella sp.
ATAAAATTCCATTTTTAACTTCAATTGTCACAAAAGTTGAAAACAAAAAACTTGTTGTAAACAAGAAAAAATACGACGAGGTGAAAATATGCGAATAGACATTTTGACGCTTTTCCCCGAGATGTTTGATGCACTAAAATGTAGTATAATAAAACGTGCATTAGACAAAAATTTGTTTGAGTTAAACATCATAAACATCCGTGATTTTTCTAGTGACATCCACAAAAAGTGCGACGATTATCCTTATGGCGGTGGTGCTGGAATGGTGATGATGCCACAGCCAATTTATGATGCATACAAAAGCATTGCAACAGAAAACGATTATGTCATTTTCACCAGTCCAAAAGGCAAAACTTTTAATCATGAAATGGCAAAAGAACTTTCAAAAGAGAAACATATTGTCATTTTGTGCGGGCATTATGAAGGCGTGGACGAAAGGGCAATTGAACTACTTAACGCAAAAGAAGTATCACTTGGCGACTTTGTTCTAACAGGTGGCGAACTTCCCGCAATGGTTATGATTGACAGCATTGCAAGGCAAATTGATGGTGTTATTTCAAAAGACTCACTTGCAGAAGAAAGTTTTGCATTTGGTATGCTTGAATATCCGCAATACACACGCCCAGAAGAATTTATGGGCAAAAAAGTCCCAAGTGTTTTGCTTTCAGGCAATCATCAAAATGTCGAAAAATGGCGAAAAGAAAAATCTATTGAACTAACAAAGAAAAATAGACCAGATTTAATAAAAAAGGACGAAAATGGAAAGTAAAATAAATTGGTTTCCGGGGCATATGGCAAAAGCACTAGCCCAAATGGAAGACGAAGTAAAAAAAGTGGATATGCTCGTGTATGTTTTGGATGCAAGAGCACCTTTTTCGTGTTTGAACCCAAAATTCACATCGCTTGCACTAAACAAGCCCGTCTTATTCGTTTTGAACAAAACCGACCTTGCCGACGATGAAAAAACAGCAAGATTTAGAAAATATATCACAAAAGAAAAAGATTGTGAATGTATTTGTCTTAATAGCACAATTAGCGGTGCAAACAAAATTGTTGAACCAGTTATGCGTGAACTTTGTAAAGCGAAAATAGAAAAATATAAAACCAAAGGCATAAAAATAAACCTAAGAGCAATGGTTGTTGGTGTTCCAAACTCTGGCAAAAGCACACTAATAAACAACCTTTGTGGACTAAAAAAAACCAAAACAGGCGATAGGGCAGGAGTAACAAAGGGCAAACAATGGGTGCTTTTGAAAAACGGCTTTGAAGTGCTTGACACACCTGGCACGCTTTGGCCAAACTTGGACAATCAAACAATCGCGCAAAACTTGGCAATAATTGGCAGTATAAAAAACGAAATAGTTGACACAAACGAACTTTGCTACACTTTTCTTAGTTTTGTCAAAGAAAGCTATCCAAACTGCT
>CAYQLL010000176.1:0-1407 GCA_964418405.1 uncultured Christensenella sp.
TTATATTTGGGATTAATATCATTGTCTAGCCAGCACTGAATTTGTACTCCCGTACAAAATTCGTATGTGGGAAAATCCCAAACCCTTTTTATTTTAATTCGTTCTCTCATTACACCCTGATAATGCATTCAAGCCACAAGGACAACTGCCAACAAAAGCATATTTATTACATTCTTTAAATTTTTTAAACCTTTCTGAACACCATGCTTCCTGTATTGTATTTTTTTTAATATCGACACCAAAATTTTTACTTTGTATAAATGAACATGGGTACATTTTTAAATCTGGAGAAATGTAACAAGAATATCTTGCTGCTTCACAAAAATCTATTGTTTTAATATTTATTTTTTTTAGAGAAGAAATAATTAATGGGGAAAAACATGTATCAAAACCTATTTTATAATTAAATTTTTTTGAATTTAAAATATTAATAAATTTTTTGAATTTTTCATCTTTTATATTTATTATTTTTTCGCAAGTTGCTATTCCAACAGGTTTATATAACAGAAATATTACTGCATTAACTCCAGTTGGAAATAAATCATTTTCTAATCGTATTATTACATCATCAATAGTTTCATTTGAAATTACATAATGTACATTAGTCGTAATTTTTTGAGATATTAGCTTTTTTATTGCTTCTTCACTTTTTGGATTAGATTCAATTAATTTTCCATTTATATTAATAATTTTACTATACATTGAAATAGCAACTGCACCACAATATTTTTTCATTGCAATAATTTCTTTTTTAGTAATATTTATTCCAGTTGTTGTCAAATTTGGAATAATTCCATTATTACGTGTATACTTTAAGATTTCAATGAATTTTTCATGCTTATTTGGATCGCCTCTTCCTCCTAATGCAACTTGAAATGTTTTATTTTTACACTCATCAATAATTCTTTTATAGTCATCAAGACACATATCCTCATAATTGTTATTTGCTTGATAACAATCTACACCAAATTTCTTACAAAACATTTGATTTACGTGGCATTTTCCCATTATTCCTATATCTATTAATTCTGGAAAGCTTCTCATTGCTGGTTCTACTTTTGTTTCTCGACCATTTTTATCTAAAATATTAGTCCTAATTAGTAATCCGTTTTTTTCATTAAATATTTCAGTAAAATTTAAAATAGGATCTTTATATAACTTCATTTTTACCACACATTATCTGTAGCATCAATAAATATTTCAGAATCTTTATATTTCATATAATCAAGACACATCGTAATTTCATAATCATTTTCTTCACTAGAAATTCTACCACAATATATTTTGTAACCTTTATTAACGCTTTTTTTATATTTATTAGCTGTTTTCTCTCCAAATAATTCTTTTATTAAATCATAGTTTTCAGATTCTTCATAAGAATGATGATAAAATCCCATTTTGCCATCA
>CAYQLL010000177.1:0-1386 GCA_964418405.1 uncultured Christensenella sp.
AAGTTATGACGCAAACGTTATTCATAATTCGTGCGTGCAAATTTTGTCGAATACTGGTATTGCGCTCAAAATAGGAAATATTTTTGATATCTCAGATAAGCCAACAACTGTTGTTGACAATTATCAAAAAGTCAAATTTGTTTCCTATTATATAAAAGACAAATATGCTTACATTATATATTATAATAACAACTTTGAACTTGTATGCCAAAGATGTGCTACAAATAACTATATAGCGATAATCACAAAAATTTATCAAAATGCTATTGAATAATATTTTTTTATGTGTTATAGTAGCATTGGGAGAAAATTATGAGAGGGAAAGTACTTGTTGTATACTATGACGCAATTGGCGATGAAAACAAATTTATAGCCCAAAACCAACTATTAGTGAACACTGCAAAAGAAATGAATATAACTTTGGCGTTTAGGTCAAACACACAACTTTACACATATATAGACAACAATTCAGTAAAAACACATGATAGTTATGGCACATACGATTATTGTATATTTTTCAATCGCGATGCTCATCTTGCAAAGAATTTGGAGATGATGGGGGTTAAAGTTGTTAATTGTTCAAAGGCTTTGGATATTTGTGAAAATAAAGCGAATATGTATCAAGAACTTGCCAATGCAAATATAAGTGTTCCCAAAACTGTCATTTTGCCACCACTTAATGAGAACAATCATTACGATATGAACGAATTTATCCAAAATGCGATAAACGATTTAGGTTTACCTATGGTAGTTAAGGAATTTTATGGAAGTTCGGGCGACACGGTCTATCTTGCCAAAACAAAAGAAGAAGTTTTTAATCTTGTCAAACAACACGGACAAACTTCAAGACTTTTATTCCAAGAATTCATCACGGAAGCAAAAGGTTGTGACATAAGAATTTTTGTAATCAAAAACAAAGTTGTTGCAGCACTAAGGCGTCAAGGTAGTGGGCGAGATTTTAGGTCTAATGTAGGGTTTGGTGGTGTAATGTATAACTATATCCCAACTTATGGCGACGAGCAACTTGCCATAAACTCCGCCAAAGCAGTCGGTTGTGATTTTGCAGTTGTGGATATACTCAAAAGCATAAACGGCCCCGTTGTGTGCGAAGTTAATGCAACAGCCAATATAAACCACTTTTCAAATGTGTGCAAGGTGAATATCGCCCAATTACTTTTCAAAAATATAAAATAAAATAGTCAAAAATTTCACAGGATATAGTCTTGTGAAATTTTTTTTGAAAAAAGTTTAAAAAAATTAAAAAAAGTGGTTGACAACTATTCTTTGTTGTGTTAGTATAGCAATGCTGTTAAATTATTTTAACGGCAAAACGAACCATAAAAATTGAATATTGTACAAGAATAGTAAAGGTTAATTGTTTAGAAA
>CAYQLL010000178.1:0-1378 GCA_964418405.1 uncultured Christensenella sp.
GGGAGTTAAACTTGACGTTGAACTTACCGCCGAAGATCTAAAAGAACTTGCTGGACAATTCAAAGCAGAATACAAGGCAAAAATTGGACAAGACTTTCCAGATGATCCAAAAGAACAACTTTTTGGAGCAATCAAAGCGGTGTTTAGATCATGGGACAACCCAAGAGCAAACTACTATCGTATGCAAAACGACATTCCATATTCATGGGGAACCGCTGTTAATGTTCAAATGATGGTGTTTGGAAATATGGGCGAAACATCTGGAACAGGTGTTGCATTCACTCGTGACCCAGCAACTGGCGAAAAGAAACTTATGGGCGAATTTTTGATGAATGCTCAGGGCGAAGATGTTGTTGCAGGTGTGAGAACTCCAATGCCTATTTCAAAAATGGCTGAAGTTATGCCACATGTTTACACACAATTCCAAGAAATTTGCAAAACACTTGAAAACCACTACCATGATATGCAAGATATGGAATTCACAATTGAAGACCAAAAACTATATATGCTTCAAACTCGTAACGGAAAGAGAACAGCAAAAGCTGCAATCAAAATTGCGTGTGATCTTGTTGATGAGGGTATGATAACAGAAAAGGACGCAATTATGCAAATTGACCCAAAATCTCTTGATTCGCTTCTTCATCCACAATTTGATGCAAAAGCACTCAAAGAAGCAACACCAATTGCTGAAGCACTTGCCGCTTCTCCGGGTGCTGCTTGCGGAAAAATTGTGTTCACTGCCGAAGATGCAGTTGCACACGGCAAGAACAAAGAAAAAGTTGTGCTTGTTCGTTTGGAAACATCTCCAGAAGATATTGAGGGTATGCACTATGCACAAGGCGTTTTAACTGTTCGTGGTGGTATGACATCTCACGCAGCAGTTGTTGCTCGTGGAATGGGAACTTGTTGTGTTTCTGGTTGCGGAGATATCAAAATGGACGAAGAAAACAAATGTTTCACCCTAAATGGCAAAGTATATCACGAGGGCGATGAAATCTCTCTTGATGGCTCAACGGGTAAGATTTATGACGGAATTATCGCAACTGTGCCAGCAAACACAAACGATGGCGAATTCGGGAGAATTATGGCTTGGGCAAACAAGTACAAAGCACTTTCAGTTAGAACAAACGCCGATACACCAAAAGATGCATATCAAGCATTCTTGTTTGGGGCAGAGGGTATTGGACTTTGCAGAACTGAGCATATGTTCTTTGAACCGGACCGTATTGCCGCAATTCGTGAAATGATTTGTGCCGACACAGTTGAACAAAGAGTAAAAGCACTTGACAAACTTGAACCAATGCAACAAGGCGACTTTGAAAAACTCTATGAAGAAGCAAAAGGACTTCCAGTAAATATTAGATTTTTGGATCCACCT
>CAYQLL010000179.1:0-1324 GCA_964418405.1 uncultured Christensenella sp.
TTTTATAAATTTCTTATTTTATTTTTATATTTTTAGTGAATTAAATATATTGAAATACGAGACAAAAGATGGGCTGTTTACCTTTGAAATAAACAATTCTATAAAAACTGACTTAAATAAATCAAATATTTATAATAAAATAAAATTAATTAGGAAAATATATGGAAAAAATTAAAAAAATAATTTTTGATAATTACGAATTAAATAATGAAGAAAAATCATTATTTAATGATATTTTATTGTCAAATAATAATAATTATGAAAAAATATATTCAGTAATTTTGAATTTAATTAAATTTAGATTAGATTATGACACAATCCTTGCATTTATTGCATATATTCAAGATTATGACATAATAGGCAAGGTTAATGAAGACACAATTGAAGTGTATGAAAGTTTGAAGTTTAACTTTTTAATTTCCCCATCAATGTCAATAAATGAGCAGGCAGATATACTTAGAAAAATGTTCATTGCAATGAATAAAGATATTAGGGTACTTGTTGTAAAGTTGTATATTATGCTTTACGATATTTCACTGTATAGTTTGCCACTAACAAAAGAGCAACATCAAAATCTTGTAAATATTCGAGAGATATATGCACCACTGGCGGAAAGAATTGGACTCAATTCACTTAAATCAAATTTGGAAGATTATTGCCTTATGTTTTTGAACCCAAAAACATACAATAACCTTGCAAAAAGTGTTATGCTCCAACGTGACGAAAATCAAAAGCAAATTGAGATTACAACTAAACGTCTTCAAGTAATTTTGGATGAACTAGGACTTAAAACGGCAACCATTACATCAAGGCAAAAACACTTTTCCAGTATATACAAAAAAATTCAAACAAAGGGTGTTAGTCTTGCAAACATATATGACTTAGTTGCAGAAAGAGTACTTGTTGAAAGCATTGAAGATTGTTATGCAGTACTTGGTAAAATTCACGGAATATACAAACCAATGGAAGGTAGGTTCAAAGACTATATTGCTATTCCTAAAAAGAACGGCTATCAATCACTTCACACCACAGTTATTGTGGAAAATAATCGTCCACTTGAAATTCAAATTCGTACATACGAAATGCATAAAATGGCTGAGTATGGTATTTTTGCACATTATCTTTACAAAGAACACAAAACAAAAATAACGGATCTTGACAAGAAAATATCATGGCTTAGAGAAATTATTGAATCAGCAGACGATTTGACTGGTGAAGAGTTTATTGAAACACTCAAAACAAATCTTTGTGAAGGTAGAATATATGTCCAAACACCAAAAGGTAAGGTTATGGAATTCGTTGATGGTGCAACTGTTTTAGACTT
>CAYQLL010000180.1:0-1308 GCA_964418405.1 uncultured Christensenella sp.
TAAAGGTTTCAAACTCGCCCTCACTTAAAAGCCAGAAATAGTCATCTGTTGTGCCGGTATATTTATAAGTTCCATCAACGCCATATGCTTCTATTCCTGTTATATTTCTCTTTGAGATTAGAGATGATACATCTGATTCCGTTAAGTTCCAATTAGACAATGTGTTTATGCTAGTGCGGATGTCGCTATCGTAATAGTTGTTGCTATTAGATGCAGCAAAAGCCACTGTCCCACCACTGACTGATTGTTGCACAAAGATCGCGCCACTCAAACCGGATATGAAACTAGAGTTTGCCTTGTCGGTTGCATAATTAGTTGAGTCATATTTTGTTGTGCCATCTGCGGAAACCATATTCCAACGAATTGGACTATTATTGTATGTTCCAAGATACATATAGAATTGCTTGTTTGTGTCGTCGGTTAAAACAACGCCAATAGCCGTATTAGAATATATTGCTCCGTCTACGATTGCATCCGTTTTACTTACTTTCTCATTGTTGTAATACATCAACTCATTGTTTTTCATAAGATAACCACTCGAATTGAATGTGTATACTGTGCTACCTGAACTAAATGTTTCCCAAGTTGTGCCATAGGTCGAGTTTATCACATCCCCCTCTACTGTGGCGGTTGTTGGCATATCGTTTATACCAATGTTCAGTCCCATTGTATATGTTGCACTGGATATGCTCTGTGTCATATCTTCAATGCTTACAATGAAATATATTTTTTTTGCGGCAGTGCTACTAATTGTTGGTTGCGACGAGTTATTTCCTTGGACAATATTCGAGCCAGTTTTTAGTTCCCAATCTGCCTTCGCCCAAACATTGACGCTTGGACTTAGGTTTTGTATAGTCATTTCTACTAGATAACTTTTGTTGGTTGACGATAGGGTTAAATTGATTGTTTGTGCAAAATTTTCGCCACTTGTGGAGTCGTAGTCATTTATTGTATAATTACTATCCGCGGTGAACTTGCTATCGCTTAAATTTTGTGTTCCTCCTGCAAGTGCTTTTGCCAAAGTTTCTAATTCACTATCCGTCGCATATTGGTTTGTACCTTTGTACACTTTTGAACTCACTTTCACAAATGCATCGCTAACCGTGTAGGATATTGTGCCACTAATTGTATATGACACGCTTATGGCAGAAAATACGCCAAAGCAAAGCACCGCAATACTTAGACACATTAAACTGAGTGATAAAAGTAATTTTCCCCTTTTCATTTTTTTCTTTCTCCTTTTTTTGAATTAAGAAAAAAGCCAACCGCTAGGGTTGACCAAATTTTGATAGAGTTCTACTTAAGTGC
>CAYQLL010000181.1:0-1303 GCA_964418405.1 uncultured Christensenella sp.
ATTGTAAGAGAAATAAATGCTGGAAGACCGGTTGTTTTGTATACTCCACGTAAAATTAATTCCACTACATGGAGAGATCACTGGGTTTTAATAGTCGGATATAAAAAAGGAATTACTTCTATTGGTGAATATGATCAGACTGCTTTTAAGAATAATATTTTAATACTAGATCCAGCTGATTGTAGTAATAAGATTTTGGCTAAGTCTTATTTAATAACCGATGGTTATAAGGGATATCTTAATCCATTTGGAGATTCATCAGGAAATGGTGGATGGGAAACATATAAACTGAACAATCTTGGCGTTTTTTGGACATGGCCATCGGCAGATAAAGCACGTGCTTGTAAATAGAAAAACATAGTAAGAGAGTGATTTAATATCTTTTTTCGATAGATATTTAAAATATTTATTTTAAAAAAGAGAAAAATATATCTATATTAATATACAATAGAGAGGATAGAATAATTATGGGATATTTTAAGAATGATATTGGTAGGCCTTCAAATGAAACATTGAAAAAAAGAAGAAATTTCAAAATAATATTAGCAGTAGTAATTGCTCTTGTATTAGTCGGTGTTAGTTTTGCAACTTACAAAATTTTAAGTAATAACATAAAGGGAAAAGGAAAAGAAGCTTCAGTAGCATGTAATTATCAATTTTCACAAAGTAAGTGTAATTGGCAAAGAAATGCAACAGTAAAAGCTATTCAACAAAAATTATGGAACTTAGGATACTATAAAGGAATTTATACTTATAAAAGTAGTGCTGTAGATGGTATCTTTGGTTCAAAAACAACAAAAGCATTAAAAAAATTCCAAAAAGCAAAAAATTTAAGCCAAGATGGTATTGTTGGACCAGCAACATTTGATGCGTTGTTTAGTGATCAAAAATATTATACAATTCAATATCCGAAAGGTAATTTTTCAATGGATTCAACAGATGCAAATCATCAACAAAAGATATTAAATGGAGTGGCACAAAAAATTAGTACAACTAAAATAAATAAAAGTGGTTATAATCATGTAGGATGGGAAGTTACTACTACTTTAAATGGACAAAATTATGTAGTTGGATGTTTGAATAACAGAGATTGTAGAAAAGGTGCTAAATCATATGTATATAGTTATGTAGATAAAAAAACAGGATATTTTAAAACCAAGGATGGTAAAACTATATATTCAGCAATATATGGTTTTGGTACTTCAGTTTCTCAAACTGGTTGGATACATAAACAAGTATTTAATTTTAATCCTAAATACTGTGCTAGTGGTTATTATTATAACAGTGCAAATAGTACTTGTAC
>CAYQLL010000182.1:0-1285 GCA_964418405.1 uncultured Christensenella sp.
CCAAGGCATTGACTTTATTATCAAAATTTATAAGGAGAAAATAATATGAACCAAATAATTGATGAAATGCTTAAAAAATATAATGCAATTAACCTTTTAGATAAGAAAAACGCCATAAAAGAAATTATGCAAGAAATTGTCCTTTGTGGACTTAGTCGTGCAGGATTTTTTGAAAAAGCAGTTTTTTATGGTGGAACTGCACTTCGTATTTTCTATGGATTAGATAGATTTTCAGAAGATTTAGATTTTTCTCTTAAAACACCTGACTTAAATTTTAATTTGGAAAAATATTTTCCAATTTTGGAAAGAGAAGTCAATGCCTTGGGGTTAAATGTTAAAATTGAAAAAAAAGAGAAAACTTTTAATTCAGCAATTAAGTCCGCCTTTTTGAAAGGAAATACAAAAGAACATCTTTTACTGTTTTATTCAAATGATAAACTTGAAAACATTAATCCCGACGAAGTTATAAAGATTAAATTTGAGATAGATACAAACCCACCACCTTTTGCAACGTTTGAAACAAAGTATAAACTTGAACCAAGCCCTTATGAGATTAGTCTATATGATTTGCCATCACTTTTTGCTGGAAAAATTGGTGCAGTGCTTTGCAGAGCATGGAAAAGTAGGGTTAAAAGTAGAGATTTGTATGACTATATTTTTTATCTTCAAAAAAATGCAACTTTTAATCTAAAACATTTACAAGCACGTTTAGTCCAAGCAGAATTTATTGAAAAAGACAAACAATTAACACTTGAAGATGTAAAGGAAATGCTCAATCAAAAATTTGATTCAATTGATTATGAAGAAGCAAAAAAAGATGTCATACCTTTTGTAAAAGATACAGATCTCCTCAACATTTGGAGTGCAGATTTTTTCAAAGCAATTACTCAAAATTTGAAAGCAGAATAATAAAAAATACATCTATTTAACAACAAAAAAAATGAATAAATTATCGAAAAAAGTGTTCATAAAAAAGTATAAATTTTAATGCGAAAACATCGATTTGGGATCGTGGCGTGTGCTTGTCTTGATACAAGTCGGTGTCGCTTCGCTCCACCAAAGACAAGCACACGCCAATATAAAAAGGACTAAATAAAATCAACTCAATTTTAGTAAAAACAACTAGATAAAACACATTTCTCTTGAACAAACATTGCCGAGTGAATAAAAACCCACCAGCTGGGCTGGTGGATTTTTATTCTTGTTTTAAGAGAACACTCTATGCATTGTCTATGTTTTTTGTTATTTGCCAAGAATGATTAAACAATTTATTTTACTTATTTTT
>CAYQLL010000183.1:0-1248 GCA_964418405.1 uncultured Christensenella sp.
AAATAAAAAATAAATATTTTAATTTTCACAAATATGCCACAAAAATATTGTGGCATTTTTTAATTA
Source organism: uncultured Christensenella sp. (assembly GCA_964418405.1). Taxonomy (GTDB): domain Bacteria; phylum Bacillota; class Clostridia; order Christensenellales; family UBA1242; genus UBA5893. Next base: position 67 of record CAYQLL010000183.1, read on the forward strand.
AAAAAATATGCAAAAAATCTGCAAGCCGTATAAGTAAAGGACTTTGCAGATTTTTGCCTAGTAAGAAATTTATTTTTATTTTATTTCTTACATATTTATTTTATTTATTTTTTTAATTAATATTCATATTTTTATAATATTTTTTAATTATTTTTGCAATTTCATTTGGTTCAAATTTATAGTATTTGTCAAGGTCGTTTGGCTTTGCACTTTTTCCAAAATTTTCGACGGATATTCTGTGTCCGCCCTCGCCCAAAAGTTCATCCCAAACTCTGTCGTTTGAACGTTCCAAACTTATTTTAAGTTTTCCACGCGATAGCACATCATTTTGATATTTTTCGCTTTGCCTTGAAAATTCTTCCAAGCAAGGAAAACTTGCAACAACAACGCTTATGTCTTGACTTTCCAAAATTGCTTTAACACTCATCGAAAGTTCAACTTCACTTCCACTTGTTAGTATCTCAATTTCGCCACTGTCACCACAAAGCACATATCCACCTTTCTTCGCATCCTCAAATTTGTTATCTTGCTTTTTTAGCGTTTGCTTTGTTAAAACGAAAGCCGACGGACATCTATCCTTTAGTGCAACATCATAACACGCCAAAAGTTCAGTCATATCGCAAGGACGAAAAACGTTTAGATTAGGCATAAGTCTAAGCGTTCCAAGTTGTTCCACGCTTTGGTGCGATGGTCCATCTTCGCCAACTAGATAGGTGTCGTGACTAAACATAAACATTGATGGGATATTCATAAGTGCACTCATTCTGACTGCTGGCAACATATAGTTTGAAAACCCCATAAAAGTCGAACAAAACGACGGACATTTCATATACAACGTAATTCCATTGCAAATTGCCCCCATTGCATGTTCACGCACACCATAGTGAATATTTTTTCCACGCCTATTTGCAAAAGAATAATCTCCGCCATTTTCAATATATGCCCTAGTCGACGATACAACATCAGCCGTTCCACCAACAAATCTAGGCATCTTGGCAGAAAGTTCTTTTAATACAAATGCATTGGCATCTCTTAGTGCCCAATCTTTATTTACATTGTCGTCTTTCACAAGATGTTCAATGTTGACATTTTTATCATCTAGATATGCAATAAGCTGTTTGTAAAGTTCTGGACACGCCTTTTCATAAATTGCGAATGTGTTATTCCATTTTTCAACTAGTT
>CAYQLL010000184.1:0-1223 GCA_964418405.1 uncultured Christensenella sp.
CAAATTTTATTTCCCTGTTGCACAGAACATCTGGGTTTGGCGTTCTTCCCTTTTTGTATTCGTCAAGAAAGTACGAAAAAACCCTATCCATATATTCTTTGCTAAAATTGACGGAATAGTATGGAATATCTAGTTTTGTGCAAACTTTTTTCACATCTTCGAAATCTTGTTCGCTTGTGCAATGTCCAGTGTTTGTCGTTTCTTCCCAGTTTTTCATAAAAAGACCAATAACATTGTATCCTTGTTTTTTTAGTTTAAGTGCCACAATGCTACTATCAACCCCACCACTCATTCCAACAACAATAGTTTCTTTTTTTCTCATATTAACCTTTTAATTCAAAATTTCTTTCAGAGTTTTTATAACATATTTCAACTGCTTAATTGTAACAAACTTGCCAAGAGAAAATCTTAGCGTATTATCCAAAGTATCATAAAGTCCCATCGCTTCTAGCACATAACTTTTCACATTGCTGCCCGCAGTGCAAGCCGCTCCGCGAGAAACGGCGATACCTTTTTGGTCTAGTTTAATCATCAATATATTTGCGTCTTGTCCAATAAAACTTACACTAACTATATTTGGAATACAGTCAGTTCTATGCCCATTTATGATAACCTTGTCGTCAAATTCTTGTTTTAGTGACATAATAAAGTAGTTTTTAAGCCCCAAAATTTTGTTGCAATTTACATCAATGTCGTTGTATGCAATTTCAGTCGCTTTTGCAAAACCAACAACCCCCATGGTATTAAGTGTGCCACCACGCTTTCCAAACTCTTGATTCCCGCCAAAAATGAGATTGTCTATCATTGTACCATTTTTTACATATAACATTCCAACGCCTTTAGGTCCATATATCTTATGTGCGGAAACGCTCATTGCATCAATATTAAGTTCTTTCACATTGATTTTAAGCATTCCAAAACCTTGCACAGCATCGGTGTGAAATATTGCATTATACTTGTGTGCTATTTCACTTATTTTTTGTATGTCTTGCACAGTGCCAACTTCATTATTTACCATCATAACTGACACTAATATAGTATTGTTGTCAATTGTTTTTTCTAGCTCGTCTATGTCAACTTTGCCATATTTATCAACGGAGAGATAAACAACTTCAAAGCCTTGCTTTTCGAGATATTTACAAGCATTTATGACTGAATCATGCTCAATTTTTGTTGTAATAATTCTATTACCCTTGCTTTTGTTTGCATTTGCAATACCAACT
>CAYQLL010000185.1:0-1194 GCA_964418405.1 uncultured Christensenella sp.
AGTCGCAAAGAAGGAGGGCTATGAGCAAATAGCAGAAATTTTCCAAAAGACAGCAGATAACGAAAAAGAACACGCAAAAATGTGGTTTAAGGAACTCGGCGAACTTGGCACAACTATCCAGAATTTAGGTTCTGCCGCAGATGGCGAAAACTATGAATGGACGGATATGTATGAAAATTTCGCGAAAGTTGCTGAAGAAGAAGGTTTTGTTGAACTGGCACAAAAATTTAGAGCGGTTGGTGAAATAGAAAAACATCATGAAGAAAGATATCGTGCACTTCTAAAAAATGTTGAAACAAAACAGGTTTTTGAAAAAAGTGAAGTTAAGGTTTGGGAGTGCAGGAACTGTGGACATATTGTTGTTGGCACAAAAGCACCAGACATTTGTCCAGTTTGTAATCATCCGCAAAGCTATTTTGAAGTAAAAAGCAAAAATTACTAAATTTAATTTTGGGTATTGCAAAATATATTCAAAGGTGCTACACTAATAGTGACAGAAGCATTTGGAGGGATTTATGTATATTGAAATGGGTGACGGGTTGTATTCAGTGAGAGATGTGAATTTTATCTATTATTCAAGATCGGATGATTTTATGGTTGTTGCTCTTAAAAATGACCCAAACAATCCAAACAAAGTAACTTTGGAAGGGAACGAAGCGGACAGGATTTGGAAGATTTTCACAAACGAAAAAAATTTTTGCGTTTGCGGTGAATATATTTTTAATCTAAAAAGCATAAAAAACATTGCAAGGGAAGGGGAAAATACATCAATTTCATTTTATGGATACAGTCATTGCAAACCGCTTGTGGTTTTATTTGATGCTTATGATAAACTCATAACTGCAAAACAAAATTACGAAAACTCAAAAGACAAAGATATGTAATACGAAAAGGCTAGACATTGTCTAGTTTTTTTGTTACACTGCTAATGAATAAAAATACAAATTTTTTCATTATTGACAAAATATGCTATTGATGTTACAATAATGATGTAAACATAGTTGTGTTTAATTATTCATATTTATAAATATTTATACATTTAATGGGGGAAAAATGAAAAGATTACCAAAAGTTGCACTAATTTACGATTTTGATAGAACACTATCACCAAAAGATATGCAAGCCTATGGATATATTGATAAACTTGGTGTAAGTGAAGATATATTTTGGGGAATGTGTGACAAATTTTGTGCG
>CAYQLL010000186.1:0-1173 GCA_964418405.1 uncultured Christensenella sp.
TCATATTATCTCCAATAAAATTATTATTTCCATCACTTTCCCAAGTGAACTATATCAATAATATTTTATCACATCCCCCGCCCTTTGGCAAATGATAACGCAATTTTGGAAAGAATCACTTAAATGTGCTTTTTGGATATTAAGTTTATTTTTTCAAAAGGTATCTTGGCGTAATAATTATTCATATTCTTACCGTTGTTTTGCTGGCTGTTCTTCAGGCCAATTTGAAAGCTGCTCGAACACGAATGTAACCGCTTTCGTAGGCAAGCTCCCAGTTGAGATTGCCGCTCTCGGTAACATCCATCACACCACCACCATCGTCAGAGCAAGGTGTACGGAGCCAAAAATAAACTCCAGAACTCTTACCCTCCGGAATCCACATTCTATCCGTGTTTGTTGTACCTAGGAATGTTTTAACCTCGTCGTCACTCAAAAGCCAAAAATAGTCATTTGTTTTGCCGGTATATCTACAAGTTCCATCAACGCCATATGCTTCTATTCCTGTTATATTTCTCTTTGAGATTAGAGATGATACATCTGATTCCGTTAAGTTCCAATTAGACAATGTGTTTATGCTAGTGCGGATGTCGCTCTCATAATAGTTGGCGTTACCATACTTATATCCTGTTTTCGATCCATCAAAATCCACCGTTTTATCAATGACTGATTGTTGCAAGAATATTGCGCCGGCGTGTTTAGTAGGTTTTGTCGATGTGTAGTCATATTTTGTTTCTCCGTCAAGAGATACAAGTCGCCATTTGATTGGACTTGAGTTGTATGTCCCAAGTTCCGTGTACCAATATGTTCCGCCGTCGATTAGTTCAACCGAAAAGTCTTTCGCTATGCTTGCATTTACTGTGAGTGTGTATGAAAAACTCTCAGTTGAATTTGCAGTTGTGCTTTTTAGTGAAAAGCCAATAACAATGTTTCTTGTGTCACTATTAGCAACTAGGGACTGACTTTGATTAGATTTTTTGTAACTTGTTGTGCTACTTGAAATTGTTTCATTTAGTGAAGCGGACAAAAGATAGTCGCCGGTTACCTCTTTAATATTTATTACAATATAAAAAGTGTAATACTCTACACTGCTATCCACTGCTCCGTACTCAATGTTTACTTTTCCAGTTATGTTGGTGGTTGTATCCGATGTGCGTGTTATTGCTCCAGTGTCGA
>CAYQLL010000187.1:0-1142 GCA_964418405.1 uncultured Christensenella sp.
CATATATTGGTATTTTAGAACTTACTAAGGCTTCTGATATTATTGCGTCAAGAACTTATGAATATTTTTTTCCTTTAATTATTATTGCTTCAATTTATCTTATAATGACGCTTGGTTTATCTAAGCTTGTTCATTTAATGGAAAGAAGGTTAAATAATGTTAGAGGTTAATAATTTATCAAAGAGTTATAATGATAATTTGGTTCTTGATAACATTAGTTTTTCGATTAAAAAGGGTGATATTGTATCAGTAGTTGGGCCATCTGGTAGTGGTAAGAGTACTTTGCTTAGATGTGTTAATTTGCTTGAAAAATCGGATGGTGAAATATTATTTGAAGGTAATAATTTATATAAGGGTGAAATTGGGAAAAAAATAGGAATGGTTTTTCAACAGTTTAATTTGTTTCCTCATTTAAGTGTTTTGAATAATATTATTTTGGCACCAACTAAGTTGAAATTTATGAATAAAAATGATGCTATTAAGAAGGCTTATGAATTACTTGATGCGATTGGTCTTAAGGATAAAGCTGATAGTTATCCTAATGAATTGTCTGGTGGTCAAAAGCAAAGAGTTGCGATTATAAGAACGTTAATTATTGATCCTGATATAATTTTATTTGATGAGCCTACTAGTGCTTTAGATCCAGAAATGATTGGTGAGGTTTTAGAATTAATTAAGGAAATTGCTTTAACGGGAAAAACGATGATAATTGTTTCTCATGAGATGGGATTTGTTAAGAATGTATCTAATAGAGTTTTGTTTTTGGAAAATGGTAAAATACTTTTTGATGGTAAAACAAAAGATTTTTTTGATAGTTCTAATGAGCGCATAAAAGACTTCCTTAAAAAGTTAAAAAATTAGTTTATAAACTAATATTGATTGTAATGTATAAAATGAATTAAGGCGGATTAAAATATGAAAAAGGCAAAATTGATCGGATTAAGTTTAATATTATTTGGTTTAGTTTTTATGTATATAGGGACATATGCTTATTATGTTAAAGTAGTAAACGGAAGAATAACTGTTACGATAGGTGTATTTATATTTGATGTTTTACATAATAATAAGACATTTGTTAGTATAGATCTGTATGATACTATTACTGGTACACCAAGTGTTGAATCAAGTGATAAGGTAATAGT
>CAYQLL010000188.1:0-1129 GCA_964418405.1 uncultured Christensenella sp.
CGAACCATAAAAATTGAATATTGTACAAGAATAGTAAAGGTTAATTGTTTAGAAAACAACACAAAGTATATCTGTCAATTGAAATAAAAAATTGAGAATGTACAACAAGAACTATTACGAGTCAGTAAAAGTTTGTGAGTACAGAAGCAAAATCTAACAAAGATAATTCAGCACGAAAAGTGCTTAGTTATACAAATAACGTTAGAGTTTGATCCTGGCTCAGGACGAACGCTGGCGGCGTGCTTAAAACATGCAAGTCGAACGGAATGTTTTGTTAGCACTAATAGATTTTCAAAAGTAATTTTGATAAAAGATCTATTAGTGCTGACAAAAGATTTAGTGGCGGACGGGTGAGTAACACATGAGCAACCTGCCTATCACAGGGGGATAACACCTAGAAATAAGTGCTAATACCGCATATGACCACAAGTTGGCATCAACAAGGGGTGAAAGGAGCAATCCGGTGATAGAGGGGCTTGTGACTCATTAGCTAGTTGGTAAGGTAACGGCCTACCAAGGCGACGATGAGTAGCCGATCTGAGAGGATGACCGGCCACATTGGAACTGAGAAACGGTCCAGACTCCTACGGGAGGCAGCAGTTAGGAATATTGGGCAATGGAGGGAACTCTGACCCAGCAACGCCGCGTGAAGGAAGAAGGTTTTCGGATTGTAAACTTCTGATCTGTGGGAAGAAGAAAGTGACGGTACCACAGGAGAAAGCCACGGCTAACTACGTGCCAGCAGCCGCGGTAATACGTAGGTGGCGAGCGTTGTCCGGAATAACTGGGCGTAAAGGGAGTGTAGGTGGCAATTTAAGTGAAATGTGAAAGACCAAGGCTCAACCTTGGAACTGCAATTCATACTGGATAGCTAGAGTGCAGGAGGGGTATGTGGAATTCCTAGTGTAGCGGTGGAATGCGTAGATATTAGGAAGAACACCAGAGGCGAAGGCGACATACTGGACTGTAACTGACACTGAGACTCGAAAGCGTGGGGATCAAACAGGATTAGATACCCTGGTAGTCCACGCCCTAAACGATGGATACTAAACGTGGGTGGTATCGACTCCATCCGTGTTGAAGCAAACGCGATAAGTATCCCGCCTGAGTAGTACGGCCGCAAGGTTGA
>CAYQLL010000189.1:0-943 GCA_964418405.1 uncultured Christensenella sp.
GTTGGTACAAACCTTTCTATCGCTAATGGTGTGTTAAGTACTACCTCATCAAAGAATGTTGTCAATTCGACAGATACTTCATCAACAGACACAACAACAGCTTTAACAAACGGAAATGTCTATTTGAACCATGTTGAAGGTAGTGCCGTAACATCTAGCCATAAAATTTCAGGTAGCGGTGCGACAACAGTCACAACCGATGCAAGCGGTAATATCACTATTAAATCAACGGACACTAATACTAACACTGCTCACGGACACACGGCTGGTGATGGCTTAACTATTAGTGGTAGTGGCGGTACAAGCGGAACAACAACTTATACATTGAAAACCGCAGCAAAAGATGTTTTTGGTGGTGTAAAAACAACATCCGAAGTTACAAGTGCTACTGGTTATACGCCTACTCCAATTATTGACGGTGTTCCTTATTATAAAGATACTGATACAACATATTCGTTAAGTAAGAGCGGTACAACTATTACGTTAACTGATAGTGACGGTAAGACAACATCAGTAAATGAGACAATAACAGGCGTAAAAGGTGACAAAGAAAATTCGTATAGAACAGGAAAGGTAAACATAACAGCTAGTAATATTGGAGCAGTTCCATTAAATGCGAATAACCAAATTGATTCCACTTATTTGCCAAGTTATGTTGATGACGTTTTGGAATATAATGGAAAGAGTAATTTCCCAACAACAGGAGAAAGTGGTAAAATTTACGTTGACACATCAGCTGAAGAAAATAACACTTACAGGTGGAGTGGAACTACTTATATCTTAATTGCTAAGAATACTAACACAACATATTCGTTAAGTAAGAGCGGTACAACCATTACGTTAACTGGCAGTGACGGCTCAACAACATCGGTAACGGATACTGACACCAACACAACATATTCGTTAAGTAAGAGCGGTACAACCATTACGTTAACTGGCAGTG
>CAYQLL010000189.1:1043-1124 GCA_964418405.1 uncultured Christensenella sp.
ACGGTAAGACAACATCAGTAACGGATTATACGTTGCCAACCGCTACAAAATCAACGTTGGGTGGTGTAAAAGTTGGTACAA
>CAYQLL010000190.1:0-1099 GCA_964418405.1 uncultured Christensenella sp.
TACAAAATGATTATTCAAATTTTTTTTATTACTTTCATCACCATATTTTTTATAGGTAGCATCCATTATTTTGTATAATATTTCATCATTTTTAAGTGGTTTATTATTAATAGAACTTATAAAATCTAAATCAATTTTCTTATTACACATTGCTCCTATTTTATAAATATTTTTTAATTCTTGATTATTAGTATTATTACTCATTTGATTTAAATAATTACAATATGTATTAGCATCTAATTTTATATTTTTATTTAACATATGTTCAATTATTTTACATAATTCATTATGATATGAATAATTTCCATCCTTTGTTATTCCCACTCCTTTATAGTTTACAACCAAAGGTGATGGTTTTCCTAAATATTTTTTGCAGTTCTTATTTACATAATCTATAATTTCACTTGCATCCTCTTTACTATTTACTCTAATTACCACAATGTCGTTGCGCATATTCTTAGCAACTGCAGATTCATGTGCAATATTATTTGATCTTATAAAATCAAATAATTTTGTTACATTGGCATCTAAATCTGAATTGTTAAATGGAATATATATTTTAATAGCATTTAAATAATCAATATCACCATTACAAAACCTACAAAAATATGATCGTGACGTTTGTTTGAAAACATTAATTCCCGGTCTAGTCTTAAATCTTTCAATCCATCTATTAAAAAATGGTTCAATATTTTCATTATCAACATTATAATGAACTAGTAAAGAATATATTTGATTACTTGTTATCTTAAAATTAGAATTAATACGTTTATTATGTCTATATAATTCATTTACATAATTTAAAAATTCATTTAAATGTTCATTGTTTATTTTATTAGATATTTCCATCTTCTTTTATCTCCTCAATTACTTTTGATAAATCAATAGTATCTTCAAGTTCATCTATTATATTTTTTTCTATTTCATCATTAATAATTTCTTTACCATTTAAATCATACATACTATCACCATATTAATGGTATCACATTTTACACTATTTTACAATAACTTTAACAGCAAAAAAATGGTATCTTTTATTTTATCTAATTTTATAGTATAATGTTAAAGGTGAAGAAAATGAATTATCCAAAAGGAATAG
>CAYQLL010000191.1:0-1076 GCA_964418405.1 uncultured Christensenella sp.
CAAGAAGAACTTGACCAACAAAAAAAGATTGTTGATGAAAAGTTAAGTTTGTTAAATACTCAACTTGAAGAGCAAGAGAATATCAAAAAAAATATGATATCTGAACTCGAAAAAGTTGCAACACTCAAAAAAGAAGATGCAAAACAAATATTGATGAATTCAATGATTGAAGATGCAAGAAGAGATATTGCGAAGAAAGTCAAAGATATCGAAGAAACCGCAACAATAGAAGCAGACAAAAAAGCAAAAAACATCGTTGCACTTGCAATTCAACGATGTGCAACGGATATGACGAGCGAAGCAACAATATCGTCAATCTCTATTCCAAATGAAGATATGAAAGGAAGAATCATTGGTCGCGAGGGGCGTAATATTAGAGCAATAGAGAATGCCACAGGCGTTGACCTTATAGTCGATGACACACCAGAAACGATCACACTTTCGTGCTTTGACCCAATTAGGCGTGAAGTTGCACGACTTGCAGTTGAAAAACTTATCTTAGACGGCAGAATTCATCCAACAAGAATTGAAGAGATTGTTCAAAAATGTCAAAGAGATGTTGACCAAACAATCAAACAAGCAGGTGAAGATGCTGTTGACGAAGCAGGAATATTTGGAATACACCCAGAACTTGTCAAAATATTAGGAAGACTTAAGTATAGAACAAGTTATTGGCAAAATGTTCTAAAACATAGCCTTGAAACATCGTATTTCGCTGGGTTACTAGCATCTGAACTTGGTGCAGATGTTAAAGTTGCAAAGCGTGGTGGACTTCTCCACGATATAGGAAAGGCACTTGACCATGAGGTTGAAGGAACACACGTAACAATTGGTGTAGACCTTGCAAAAAAATACAAGGAATCGCCTGAAGTTATTCATTGCATTGAAGCACATCACTTTGATGTCGAATTCCATAGTATAGAAGCCATTTTGGTACAAGTTGCGGATGCAATTTCGAGTTCAAGACCAGGGGCAAGACGCGAAAGTTTGGATGCATATGTAAAACGTCTTGAAAAACTTGAGGAAATATCCAATTCATTCAAAGGTGTTGAAAAATCTTATGCAATTCAAGCAGG
>CAYQLL010000192.1:0-1070 GCA_964418405.1 uncultured Christensenella sp.
GGTTTTGTAGATGCGTAGGTGTATTTCGTTGAACCATCAAGCGAAACGAGTTGCCATTGTATCGGAGTGCCGTCAGACAATTTTCCCAATTCCAAATACCAATATGTACCACTATTTTTGAGAGTGTATAAGGTTGTTTTGTATTCCGCACCATTTTCGATCGTGTCAGTTATTTGTACTTTCGTCCCATTCTTCTTGAGTATTTCGTCGTCTTTAGTTACATATGTCACACTATCTTCAACTGTTGTTGAATAATCACTATTATTTGAGACAAATGTTTCCCAAGTCATTCCTTCATTTGCCGTGATTACATTCCCATCAACAATGGCATCTATTGGCATCGCTCCTATTCCAATATTTAGCCCCATTGTGTAGGATATGTTTGACACTGACTGTGTCATATCCTTCAAACTTACAATAAAGTATATACACTTTGGACTATCTTTCGCGATTGTAGATTGACTTGAGTTATTGCCCTGTGCAATGTTTGTGGTGTCACCTAGTGTCCAATTCGCTTTTGCCCAAACATTTACGCTTGGACTTAGGTTTTGTATAGTCATTTCTACTAGATAACTTTTGTTAGTTGATGATAGGGTTAAAGCAACGTCCGTTTTTTCAAAACTTTCACCATTTGTTGAGTTGTATTCTGGAATACTAAACGAAGTGTCTTGAGTGAACCCACTCGCACTTACTGTCGGTGTCCCAGTTGCTAGATTTTGTGCTAAGGTGGACAATTCGTCGTCTGTTATGTATTGGTTAGTTCCGCTATACACTTTTGTATTAACTTTAACAAATGCATCGGTGACAGTGTAGGAGATTGTGCCTGAAATTGAGTACGATACACTCACTGCCGAAAATACACCAAAGCAAAGCACCGCAATACTTAGACACATCATACTTATTGATAAAAGTAGTTTTGTTTTCTTCATTTCTTTTCTCCTTTCTTTTTTAGCCAAGAATAAAGAAAAAGCCAACCGCTAGGGTTGACCGAATTTTTGATATGGTTCTACTTAAGTGCTTTTGGGACCCTGCTTTTGGGACCCTGCTTTTTCTACACACTAATTTCTTTT
>CAYQLL010000193.1:0-1056 GCA_964418405.1 uncultured Christensenella sp.
TTTTGCAATTCATAGAATAGATAGAAACACAATGGGGCTTGTTCTATTCGTAAAAAATACTCTAGCAAAAGAAACACTTATAAACTATTTTCAAAGGCACTATGTTATAAAAAATTATTATGCAGTGATTTGTGGTGACCCACAAAAAAATGCAACACTAAACAGTTATTTGACAAAGGATAGTGAGAAAAGTGAAGTGAAAATTTTCGACAAAAAAGTACAAAATAGTGTTAAAATAACAACAACCTATTCGCTTATCAAGTCTTGTGGAAAATTGTCACTTCTAGACGTTGAAATAAATGCTGGCAAAACTCATCAAATAAGAGCGCACCTTGCACATTTTGGGCTATTTATCTTGGGAGACGAAAAATATGGCGACAATAAAATAAATAAAAAATTCAAACAAACCAAACAACTTTTGCAAGCTTACAAAATAACTTTTCATATTCCAAACGGCGAAAAATTTAGTTATCTAAATAACATAAAATTTGAGCAAGAACTAGATAAAAAACTTTGCCTGTAACACAAAACTTAAAACTTTCATATAAACAAAATATGACCAATTTTAGTCCAAGTAAAAACGACTATCAAATAAAAATTATAAAAGACCTTTATTGTGGCGAACTTGGTGAGACACAGCAAATGCTTCAATTTTTGTATTTTTGCTATGTCACAAATGTTCAAAGCGATTTTTATGAGGCTTTGCAAACTATTCAAAAAGACGATGTTGCTCATCATAAAATTCTTGGTGAAATATTGCAAAAATTGGGCGGTGAACCCTCATATTTTTCTGGTAATAATATTCCATTGTCCGGGCTTAATTTTGAGTATTATAAGGGCTTAAAAAATATATTGGATTATGCTCTGGAAATAAAGGAAAAAATTATACTTAATTATAAAATTGCAATAAATAAAATATCCGAAAAAAATATCAAAAAAATGCTTGAAAATATTTTAATTAGCGAGCAAAAACACAAACAATTAATACAAAAATTACAAGAAAAATACACCCTAAAAAATTAATTATTTTGGGGTGTTTTTTTATTACAAAATTTT
>CAYQLL010000194.1:0-1025 GCA_964418405.1 uncultured Christensenella sp.
CAAGGCTCCATAGCAACAAGACCATAATCGCCATATGTTAGTGTGTTACCTTTTGTTGCAACACCAGTCATTCTGCCACGATGTACTCTTCTTCTTTTAACTCTTTTTGGCATTAACATTAGTCTTGTCCTCCTTTGTCAGTATTTTGTTCTTTTTTATCAAGGATGTCACCTTTATAAATCCAAACTTTAACACCAAGTTTGCCATAGTTTGTGTAAGCAGCAGTTACAGCATAGTCAATGTCCGCTCTGATTGTTTGAAGTGGAAGACTGCCTTCCATATAAGTTTCGCTTGTTCCAATAGTGTTTGCACCATTAACAACACCGCTAACTCTAACTTTACAACCCTTTGCACCTGCTTTCATAACTCTTTGCAAAGCTTGTTTTAATGCTCTCTTGTATGCAACACGTTTTTCAAGTTGAGCCACGATGCTTTCTGCAACAAGCGCTGCATCTAAGTCTGGCTTTTTAACTTCTTTCACGTTGATTACAAGATTTTTTGTGGGTCCAATAACTTTTGAAAGTTGTTTTTTAATAACTTCAATGTTTGCACCTTTTTGTCCAATAAGAATTGCAGGTCTGCCTGTGTATAAGTTAAGTACAAGTCTTTCCTTTGTTCTTTCAATTTCAACTTTGGAAATTGATGCTTGGGCATAATTCTTTTCGAAAAATTTTCTAATTTTGTTATCTTCAAGAAGGAATTTGGCAAAATCTTCTTTGTTTGCATACCAAGAAGAATCCCATGGTTTGTTAATTCCTACTCTAAATCCAACTGGACTAACTTTTTGTCCCATTTCTTTGCCTCCTTACCTTATTTCACCTTATTACCAAGAATGATGGTAATATGTGATGATCTTTTTAATAATCTGCTTGCTCTACCTCTTGCACGTATATCCAAACGTTTAAGTGTAGGTCCCGGTCCAACATAACATTCTTCAACAAATAAATCTGCTCTGTTTAGACCTTTGTATTCTGCATTTGCGATTGCTGATTTTAATAGTTTCAAGCATACATCACTTGCGGATG
>CAYQLL010000195.1:0-1003 GCA_964418405.1 uncultured Christensenella sp.
GGTGTTCAACCTTTCACGATTACATTGACTGTAAAGGATAGTTCAGTAAGTGACTGAAATGAAATTGGTTAGGTGTTTGTGACTTATCCAAAAAAACAAAATTAAATTAACAAGGCGATAAAAAAAGTCGGATATGTTCCGACCTTTTTTATCGCCTTTTCAAACTTTACTTTAAGTTTATTCCGCATATTAATTTGTTGCTGTCTTGTTCACAGCACTTACTTGTAAACTGAAGCTTACTGCTGTGGATATAGACGTGCCTGGGTCTAGTAAGAATACATAATAAACATATGTAGCCGTGTTCCCAGTTGAACCGCTCTTCACCTCTTTCGCCATCGAGTAGTTCGACTCAGCCGGAACTATCTTAGCGTTCGTCCCATCCTCTAGATCTTTGCTAATCGCGCTTTTCGCGTTAAAGCTACCTGAACTAGCTTGGTTTGTAACCGTAATTGTAATCTTATACAAGTCACTAGTTGCAAAATCTAATTCACCAATTGCGTCTGTCAAAGCAGGGTCTTGTCCACCCGGATTTGTGATGTTCCCTTTCTCGTCGTAGGACTTTTTAGTTGTTTCTTCAACGTGAATAGTCCAAGTTATTTTCGATCCATCTGCGCTTGGATCAAGTGTTGCGGCTGTTGCGCTCGAGTCTCTTTTTGTTCCTTTTGTGTTGCTTTTTTCAACTTTCAAAGTGAAGTCAGCTTTTACATCGGTAACAACATACTTAACGCTACCACTAGCGGTGTACGTTACTGTTGTAGCGGCGTACACACCGAAAGCCATAAGCGCGAGACAGAGGCAAAGGGAAGCGACAGTAGCGAATAATTTAAATTTTCTTTTCATAATACACTCCTTAAATAAAAAATATAAAATAAAGATAGAGATACATAAGTAAGAAAAGAGGAAAACCGTGAATGTGTGTGGGGGGTGGAAGGAAGCCCTCAACTCAAAGATATGTAAAACTATACCGGGAGAAAGATAACAGTCCGAAGAAGAGAGAAAAAAG